>JAKPBL010000255.1 GCA_029778965.1 Bacteroidota bacterium | reverse complement strand
GCAAATATACCGACCCCGGCGGTTTTAACGGCCGGGTGGTAAACAGGCCCGATGGCTTTGACGTAAAGCTGGCGTTCATCGCCAGAAATGCGCTCAGGTCTCATCGCAGATACGTAGACTGCAGCGGCGGAAGCACTAATAATGATGCATGGGAGGACATCGAGATGCAGGGATTCCACAATACTGTTATCCCTATACGGTTCTCAAACAGCGGGAGCGGGGCAACCATCAAAGCGGGAGCCATGCCGGTAAAAACGGGTACAGGGGTGGCATCGGGACTGTATTTCGATGCATCCGATTATGTGTCGACCGGTTTCACTACCCGGTTGCACTGGGACGAAGCGGTTCCGAAATACCAGTAAAAACATCCTCTGGTCTATTTGTCGCTTCCAGCCAGGAAACCGGTAACAGCCCCGGAAAACGCCGCCCCATGATAAGCTCCGCCATGGTCGCCGGGCACTGTTTTGAAAACCGAATGCCGGAATAGTTTCGACAATGCTTCGGCCGACCCATTATCGCTGTCCTGCTCGCCGCAGATCACCAGCACGGGTTGTTTTACTTTCTTCAACAATGCCTGGCTGGTAGACGGTTGCGAACGCTGCATCCAGGCCAGGGCCATCCTGTCCAGGCCCTGGCGTGTTATATTTTCGATCACCGGCTTCATCTCGGGAATATCATCGCCGCGAAGGGCGTGATAAAACATGATTCGCCGCGGCCATTCGGGATTGGTGAAATCAGTGCCCATACCGCCCATCACCGCTGCCTTCACCCTTTTGTCCAATACCAGTAGCCGGGCTGTAATAATGGAGCCGCGCGAATAGCCCACCGCATAGTAATGAGCTACCTGCAACTTGCTTAGCAGACCCATAATGTCTTTCGCTTCGGCGTCGTTGTCGTAGGCGGTGCTGTCTTGTGGTTTGTCAGACCTTCCGTTACCGCGCAGATCCATAATGATAACCTTGTAGCCTTTACTGACCAGGTCGGTGTACAGTGCTGTTTTCTTCCAGGACTGGCTGTTCACGATAAAGCCGTGCACCAGCACAACCGGTGTTCCGCTGCCCACCGATTCATAATATATTCTTGTACGGTCGAACGATTGGTAATAGCCCGAGTCTGCCGGCTGCGCAATGGCCGATTGTACGATAACCAGCAGGAGCAGGAATAGGAGTTTTTGCATACACCTAAAATAAGACAGAATCAGTTACTTACCCGTTCAGCCTCTTCGGTGCTTGACAGTTTACGCTGTTGTACCTTCTCGCCTTTGGAGAAGCGGTAGCTGAAAGAAAGGGTAAGCACCCGGCTGTCGCTCTTCAGCCAGAAATATTCATGGGCGTGCTGGAAAGAAGTATTGCCGGCCATTCGCTGGGTATAAAACACGTCGCGGTAAGCCAGCTTCAGGCTGCCTTTTCCCTTTATCACCTGGCGCGCCACACCCATTGCTAATTGCCCCGTAGGGTCCAGCACTTCGTTGAAGTCGTTCTGGTGCCGGGTGATATAATACCCCGATAATTCACCCGTCCATTTTTTGCCGAAGCGGAGTTGGTTGTTGAGGTTGAAGTTGACCTGGTGAATGGCAGATCGCGTTTTCGTCCATACAAATCCTTCCAGCACTTTGTAATTGTAGGTGATATCCAACACCAGGTTCCAGTTCTTTACCGGCTGCAATTGCAGCAGGGTAGCCACGCTCAGGTTGTTCATCTTGCCGATATTGCCATCGCTGTACACAATCAGCCCTTCGGCGGTTGAATAGAAATACTGCGTGAAATAGTTCCGGGTCAAATGATAACCAATAGTGGTTGTCAGCAAATCCTTGTATTGGTGTACCAGCTCCAGGTTCCAGGTGTATTGCGGCAGGATCAGCGGGTTGCCCGCCTGGTACGTGTATTTGTTGATAATGGTGGTGAAGGGATTTAACTTCTGGAACGGCGGGCGATCGATTCTCCGGCCCGCATGCAGGCTGAAGCTGTTTGCAGAATCTACTTTATAGCTGATGGTGGCGCCGGGAAACAGGCTGCTGTAATTACGATGGAAGGCGGAGTCTTTTCCTGCTGCATTTCCCAACTGGTTGGCTTCATACGCGGTATGCTCAAATCTTAGTCCCGCGTCGGTTTTCCAGCGGCCCGCCTCCCGGTTGCCATTTATATATCCCGCCAGGATATTCTCGGTGTACAAAAAGTGGTTGCTTCGGTTCAGGTCGTCTTCCCATTGATCGTGGTTCCAGTTTTGAAAAGCCGACAGGTTATCTGTTTTGGTGCGGGAGCCCTTTATGCCTGCCGACCATTGCAATATTTTGCTGACACGGTTGTTATAATCCGCCTTCAATACGGCTATTTTCAGTGCTGAAGGCAGATCGCCGCTCACTTTCTCCTCGTAGCCATTAGGCGCCAGCAGGCTGTTGCTGAACTGCTGTGTATTCGTGATATCGTACAGCAGGTAGTCCAGATCAACTGTCAGTTCCGTTTTGGTGTTGAACTGGTGGCGCAGGTTAAGATTACCGGTTTTGCTGATCCAGTTGGTGGTATTCCTGCTGATGGTGCTGATCGACGAGTCGATGCCGCCGCCGTTGTGCAGCCAGTCGGCAACACCGTTTCCCGTACGTACACGGGAAATATCCGTATAACCGACCGTGAAGCCGATGCTGCTGCCGGGGCGCATGTAATAGTCCATTCCTGCGCGTATGTTGTGCAGGCGGGCGTTGAAATGTATATAGGTCGGTTGCTCCATCTGCAAGGCGGGCATGGCGTCGTGGGCAAAATATGTTCTCAGCGCATACAAGTCGGTGTATCCCCTGTTATAAGTGAAACCGTAATTCGCAAACAGGTTAACCGCACCCGACCGGTGACTGATGCCGATGTTGTTATTGGTTTTGGGATAAACGCCCTGACTGGCGGAGAGACTGATATTTCCATTGGTGCCTTTCTGCTTCGACCGTTTGGTGCGGATATTAATGACACCGGCATTGCCTGCCGCATCGAAGCTGGCGGGCGGATGCTCCATCAGTTCGATCGACTCTACCTGTGCGCTGCTCATGCTGCCCAGCATGGTCGCCAGTTCGGCGCCACTGAGATAAGTCATCTTGCCGTCGATCATCACCAGCACATTGGGGCGGCCGCGCAGCGCAATATTGCCGTCTTTGTCAACGGTTATGCCCGGTGTTCTTTCCAGCACTTCCAGCAGGCTGCTACCCGTGGCATTGATGCTGCCTTCCACATTCACAATGGTTTTGCCATTCACCTGTTTTATCAGCGGCTGTTTTGCCGTTACGGTTACTTCGTCCATCTGGCCGGCGGCCGGCTCCAGGCGGAAATCGACGGTTGCCATAGTGGCGTCTGCGAGGTGAAGCGACTGCAAAACCGATGAGTGCCCCGCGTGGCTGGCCCGAAGAACGTAATGGCCGGCGGCCCATCCTTTCAACAGCAATAACCCGCTGCTGTCGGTGAACGTTTTCAGCAATACCGAAGAGTCTTTTTTCAGCAGTTCAATGCTCGAAGCGGGCAGGGGCTGACCACCGGTATCCATCACCCGGACCCGTATGTGCTGCTGCGCACCGGCGAATATCACCCCGCAAAGGCAGGAAAGCAGAAGGATGAGTTGCTTCATGTGGCAACAAGATAAACGATGGCTTGCATGCACCGGGCGCCTTTTACGCGAGCGGTAAGAACCGGTAGGTGCCATCCGACGGGTAAAGTGCTATCTCACCCCATCTCACCCATCAGCGGATCGGTTTTGCTCTCGGCGCCATTCTCCAAACGACCCGCAAACCGTTTCAGCAGTCCGCTTCCTTTCACGCGAATGGTAAAGTCGTACCAGCGATGGCTGCCGGAAAGGTCCATCTCCAGGGATGCCGATGTTTTCGGGTTGCCGGCCGCCGCCAGGCGCAGACCCGCATTTGCATAGCCATACGCGTTATGGTGGATTTCTATGTCCAGCGCTTTCTTTTCCTTGTTTTGTAATTGCAATATCAGCTTGTTGCCGGGTTTGGCGCCGCCTTCATGGCCGATATATACTTCGAATAGCGGATCGGCGGCATTGCCGCTGTAAACGGTATAAAACCCGTTGGGGCCATAGACATGAATATTATAAAGCCCGCCGGGAAAGCCGTCAATATCCCATTCATCGCTGACATGATCGCCGGCCTTTACGGCATAGTGCCGGTTGCTGTTCATTTTGCCTTTATAATCGCCATAGCTGTATACCTGGAACGGCGCCCCGGCCGACCGGTCGCCAAACGATTTCTTACCTGCGGCGAGCAATAGCCTGAACTTTTTGCGCGCGGGGTCGACTATGCCGGTGGCCGACAATTCATAAGGCAGGGCATTGGCGGGGCGAATGCCTTTTTCCTGGCGGGGCATTGCCTCCAGCGAATGCGGATTTTCATTGGCCGCTTTTACCTGCAATGCATCGAGCTTGTAATAATTATCAGGCAGCTTTTTGAATTGCGCCTTGTGAATGCCTTCGAGAAATTTATTCCGGTCGAGGCTGTCGGGTGTTGCGAACTTCTCCCCGTTCCAGGGGCGGAAAGCCGAACGCAGATCGCCGCAAACGGCGCGCCGCCAGGCGGAAATATTCTCTTCCTTAATGGTCTTTCCTGTTTTGTGCGATAAGAAATGCTCCAGGAACTGGAGCGAAGAAGTGTGGTCGAACACCTGCGAGTTCACCCAGCCGCCACGGCTCCAGGGTGAGGCGATCACCATGGGAACGCGATAGCCGAGCCCGATGGGACTCACCCGCGCACTTCTCCCTTTTTGGGATTGCTGGTTTTCATTGGCCACAAATTCTACCGATGCATCGATGCCCGCCGACACTTTACCCGATTCGGGGTCGGCCGGGTTGGGCGCGACAAAGGGCGGTATATGGTCGAAATAACCATCGTTCTCATCGTAGGTCAGAATGAAGACGGTCTTTTTCCAGACCTCCGGGTTTTTAGTAAGTATATCCATCACCTCGCTGATGTACCAGGCGCCATACCACGCGGCGGATGGATGGTCGGAAAAGTTTTCGGGCGCCACAATCCACGATACGGTGGGAAGTTTGCCGTTGTTGACGTCTTCGCGAAACTGGTGCAAAATATCGCCCTTGGGCATTTGCAGCCGGCGTTCGGTAT
>JAKPBL010000253.1 GCA_029778965.1 Bacteroidota bacterium | reverse complement strand
AGGTTGAACAGACAGCTGGCCTCGATCATTTCCAGTCCCTTGTTCATCAAGGTAGCCGAGTCGATGGTAATCTTGACGCCCATGTTCCAGTTAGGATGCTGTAATGCATGGTCGCGTTTGACATTCACCAGGAAATTGGGTTTTTTCCCCAGGAAAGGTCCACCCGACGCGGTCAGCACGATCTTATCGATCGGGTTCAGGTTCTCTCCTACCAGGCATTGGAAAATGGCCGAATGCTCGCTGTCGACCGGTATGATCGGCACCCTTTTCTCAATGGCTTTCTTCATGACGATGTCGCCGGCCACCACCAGGGTTTCCTTATTGGCCAGGGCCACGGGCTTACCCAGCTCAACCGCCTGCAGCGTAGGTTTGAGCCCCGCAAAACCGACAATCGCGGCCAGCATCAGGTCATAGCAGTCCATCGCCGCCACTTCTTCCAGCGCCGCTTCCCCCGCAAACACCTTTGTGTTTGTCTGGGCCAGCGCCGATTTCACTTTCTGGTACCGGGATTCGTCGCCGATCACGACAATATTGGGCTCGAACCGCAGGGCCTGCTGTACCAGGAGCTCGTCGTTTTGCTGGGCGGTCAGCACTTCCACCGAAAACAGCGAAGGGTTGGCGGCGATAACGTCTAATGCTTGTGTTCCAATGGATCCGGTCGAGCCGAACAGGGCGATTCTTTTTTGCATCATGGCACCTTTTGGCAAACAGCAAATTAACGGAATAATTCCTTATCGCTGCAAGAGCGCAGAAATTGCCTGTTGAACGGGCTCAAACCCGAAGCCGTTTGCCACTTCATCATACGCTTCGCGGATGGCCCCGGTGCGCAGGTTACCGATGCTACCCTCGTGGGTATGCGACAGGGTATGGGGCGGGTGAAAGCTGCCGGCTTCGATGGTAAGTCCCACGGTCTTATAAGCATCCCTAAAAGGCATGCCCTGCAGTACCAGTTCATTCACCGCTTCCACGCTGAACAGGTATTTGTATTTGTCGTTTTTCAGGATATCGTCTTTGACCTCAACATGTTCCAGCATCAGCCGGGCCATCTGCAGGCAGTCTTTCAATGTGCCGAAAGCGGGGAACAGGTGCTCCTTCAGCAATTGCAGGTCGCGGTGATATCCCGAAGGCAGGTTGGTGGTCATCAGCATGATCTCATTGGGCAGCGATTTGAGCTGGTTGCATTTGGCGCGGATCAGCTCAAAAACATCGGGATTTTTCTTGTGCGGCATGATGCTGCTGCCGGTGGTCAGCTCAGGCGGGAAGCTGATAAAGCCGAAATTCTGGTTCAGGAACAGGCAGGCATCCATGCTGAGCCTGGCCAGGGTGTCGGCAATATTGGCCAGGGCCATGGCGACAATGCGTTCGGCCTTGCCGCGTCCCATCTGCGCATATACCACATTGTTATTAAGCGCCGCAAACCCCAATAATTCGGTTGTACGTAACCGTTTGATGGGAAAAGAGCTGCCGTAGCCGGCCGCCGATCCGAGCGGATTTTTGTTGACTACCTTATAGGCCGCTTGCAGGGTGGTAAGATCATCGACCAGGCTTTCGGCATAAGCGCCGAACCAGAGTCCGAACGACGAAGGCATGGCCAGTTGCAGGTGCGTGTAGCCAGGCAGCAGCTTGTCTTTATGCGCCTCGCTAAGTTGCTGCAGCAGGTGGAAGAAAGGAGTAACGGCCTCCACCAGCTCCTGTACCTGGTCGCGTAAAAACAACTTGAGATCAACCAGCACCTGGTCATTACGGCTGCGGGCGGCATGTATCTTCTTGCCGGTATCGCCCAGCCTTTCGGTGAGCAGAAATTCTACCTGCGAATGCACGTCTTCCACGCCGTCGGCAATGGTGAAGTTGCCTGCTGCTATTTGCTGGTACACCTGTTTCAGTTCGTCGAGCAATGACCGGCATTCTTCTTCTGTAAGCAGTCCTATCTCGCTGAGCATGATAGCATGGGCCATATTGCCGAGTACATCATGCCGGGCCATCATGGTATCGAAGTAGCGGTCGTTGCCTACGGTGAATTGTTCTACTTCACGGAGGGAGTCGGTGTTTTTCTGCCAGAGCTTCATTGTTGTGTGCGGTTTTTTCTCACAGAGATTACAGCGTACATGGTTGGTATTGGGAACGTAAACGGGTGCGGGCGGCTTTCACGCAGAGGCCGCAAAGGAGCAAAGACGCAAAGAATTTATTATTT
>JAKPBL010000239.1 GCA_029778965.1 Bacteroidota bacterium | reverse complement strand
GACAACCGGTTTGGCGCTGCCGAAAAGAACATGCGCATTGCCGACCCATTGGTGCTAAGCACGGCGCTGCCGCGGTTTTTAAGTCCGCGCGACACCATCAGCGTGCCCGTTACCATCAGCAATACCACCAACGCAGCTACTACGGCCAAAGCGGCCATCACGGTGAGCGGCCCGGTTAATATCATCGGCGGCAACAGCCAGTCGGTAACCCTGCCGGCTAACAGCGAGGCGCAAGCGCTTTTCCAGGTAACGGCAAAACCGGCCATCGGTGCGGCAAAGATCAGCATTGCCGTAAACGGAGGCAATGGCAATTATACCGACGAAACCGATATCACGGTTCGTCCGCCGTCGACCCTGCAACAACTTACGGGAAGCGGCGTATTGCAGCCAAATACCAACCAGGCCATTACGATCAACACCTCCGATTTTATTCCGGGTAGCAGCAAATACAAGCTGGTGCTGACGCGCAACCCCGCTATGGAACTCGGCAACCAGTTACGCGATCTTTTGCAATATCCTTATGGCTGCACCGAGCAAACCGTTTCGGCTGCCTTCCCGCAACTGTACTTCAGCGACCTGAGCGAGGTCATGCAAAGCGACCGCGCGGCGCGCAGCAGTGCGGCATCGAATGTGCAGGAAGCCATCCGCAAGATCAAGATGCGGCAATTATATACCGGGGCTATTACCATGTGGGACAATGCCGATACCGAAAACTGGTGGGCAAGCGCCTATGCAGCGCAATTCCTGCTGGAGGCAAAGAAAGCCGGTTTCGACGTTGACCCCAGCCTGCTTGAAACCCTGCTGGGTTATCTCAATGCGAAGCTGGGCGTGAAGAGCACCATCAACTATGTCTATAACCGCGACCAGAACAGGAAGATCGCACCGAAAGAAGTGGCTTATTCGCTCTATGTGCTGAGTCTCGCGGGCCGCCCCAATATTGCCAGCATGAACTATTACAAGGCGCGGCCCGAGCTGCTGGCGCTCGACGGCAAATACCTGCTGGCGGCAGCCTATGCCATCGCAGGCGATAAAGCAAAATTCCGTGAATTGCTGCCGGCTGCATTCAGCGGTGAAGTAAGCACGGCGCAAACCGGCGGCAGCTTCTATTCGCCCATACGCGATGAAGCGGTAGCCCTTAACGCCCTGCTGGAAGTGGAGCCCGCCCATCCGCAGGTAACAGCCATGGCCCGGCACCTGGTAGATCAGTTGAAAGCCGATCGTTATTATAGCACGCAAGAGAGCGCTTTCAGCCTGCTGGCCATCGGCAAAATGGCGCGGCAAAGCAGCCAGGGCGCCGCCAAAGCAACCATTACCGCCAACGGGAAAACGGTGGGCAGGCTGGATAACAACCCTGTTACACTGACGGCCGCACAATTGGGCAGTGCTTCGGTAACCGTCAGCACTTCAGGCAATGCGCCGGTATATTACTGGTGGGAAAGCGAAGGCATCAGCGCCAGCGGCGACTATAAAGCCGAGGACAATTTCCTCAAGATCAGGCGTGCTTTCTTTACACGCAACGGAAAGCCCGTTGGCGGCAACAGCTTTAAACAAAACGACCTTGTTATCGTGCAACTGACATTGGAAAAGGCCTACTCGGGAAGCATAGAGAATGTAGTGATCACCGACCTGCTGCCGGCTGGTTTTGAGATTGAAAACCCGCGGACCAAAGAGATACCGGGCATGGACTGGATCAAGGATGGCTACACCCCCGTGAACATCGATGTACGCGACGACCGCATTCACCTGTTTGTAGATGCCTATAGCGGCGTGCAGCGATATTACTATGCAGTGCGTGCCGTTTCCATCGGCGAATACAGAATGGGGCCGGCCAGTGCCGATGCGATGTACCACCCCGAATACCATAGTTATCATGGCGCGGGTAAAGTGGTTGTTACGAAATAGTAATCCGCGTCAAAATCTTCTGCGGACCATTAGTTGCGTACTGTTTGCATTCCAGCCGGCCACCGGTACAATATCATCCGGCCTGATGACCTTCTCGAGCGGATCAGGCAGTCCTCTCGTATAATCGATCAGTGTTACCGGAAGCGATACACCTTCTTTCACGCGGATACCTACCCGAAGAGGGTCTGTGGCCAATCCGCAGAACTGGATACGGCGCGCCGTATCGACCTTGGCATCTGTTACAGGAATGCCATTGATGACCATATCTTTCACTGCGGCGCCAAAAGCAACGCGCAACAGGTTTGCCCGGCGGTTGGACCTGAACACTAGCTGCAGGTACCGGCTGCCATTGGCAACACTGTCCGCCGCCAGTTGAATCTCCGGCGGTACCACATCTATTGTATCAGCCTTTGATTCCAGCCGTTCCTGTAACTCAGTGCGACTAAATAAAAATGCCGAGTCGGTGTATACACCCGGTTTTGCATTACCCAGGTAGATTTTATTCCATCGATCGGTTTCACCGATGTCCGACAGCCACGACGCCTGGTTCTTATCGATATCGTACCGGTAATACAAACTCGACCGTAAGGGATGGCGGCTGCTGAAATTGCCGCCCAGGTGCGCAAAAAGAAAACAAATAAGCAAGCCCATGAATGAAAGCCCGGGGAGCCAGTACGGCAACGCATAATCCACCTCTTTCCACAAAGGCAGAAGAAATCCTGCCAGTATCACCACCGGCAGACTCAGCGCGGCTGTATACACTGACAACCCAAAAGCCCCGGCATAGCTGAAATAGATAACCGTTGGCAATAACAAACAGGCCGGTAACAGGGCCGCAAAACCCAGCAGCACCCGACCGCTTCGGGCCACGGGTTCGCCGGAACGGCGCCAGCGAATCAGCGCCGCGAGCAGGGAAAACAGCAGCGGGAACACCAGGCAATACAAAGCAGCCGGCACCTGCGTGTACAGCATGTCGGCCGCAGCCAGCACCACGAAATGAAAGCCCGCCATGGCAGCCGGCACACTGAACGTTCTTTTGCCAAACGCATATATACAACCGAAAACAGCCAGCGCGCTGCAACCGAGCGCGATGTAATACAACCACGCATTATAGCTTTCATATTGCTGAAAACGCGCCAGCACCGGGTAGGCCTTTTGGATCAGTACCAGCAATCCATACGCCGTCACAAAAGAGAAGAGCAGCACCAGCAGAAACCGTGCTACAGCATACAGGAAAGAGCCCCAGGGTGCTTCGTTGCCGGCCTCTCGTTCTTCACGCAGAAACACAAACAACGACGCAATGAATAAACCATTGCACAATAGCAACAACCAAAACTGCCATGAAGCCGCATACACAAACAAGCTTTGCAGCACCGCGAAATAATATACTTCTTCGCCGGCCGGTTGACGCAGGTCGGCATCGCCGAATTCCCTGATCAGGGCGAGCATGTTCTCGCCATGCTGCTGAATGGTCCTGGTATCGATTGCTTCGGGGCGGTCTATCAGGCTGTGGTAATGACTGCGCCCCTCGGGTAGTACCTGGCTGAAACCGGGAATACCCGCTTCTTTGAACAACTCGAAATCAAGATGGCCGGGTGCATATTTTTTCGCCTCGGCAGAAAGAGAGGTCCCGAAAGGATGGGGTATTTTCCGGTAGCGCTCCAGCAAGGGGCGAACTGAAGGACTGGCCTCCAGCAGCATGCTGGTACCGCGAACCGCGGTACCGTCGTAATTAAAGGCAATTGCCATGTCGTTCCGGGTGCTGCTGTCGCGCATCGCTGCGGCAGCGCCCAGCAGCCCTGCTTCTTCGGCATCGGTGAAAAGAAAAACAATGTCGTTTTTAAACCGTTTGTTATCCGCCCGCAGGGCGCGGATCGATTCCATCATGGCGATAACCGCCACACCATCGTCGCCGGCGCCATAGGA
>JAKPBL010000226.1 GCA_029778965.1 Bacteroidota bacterium | reverse complement strand
AAACTTGGGCACTTTCCGCATAATATTGATGAGCTCTGCAAAGCCGCTGAAGAAATGAACGGCTTCGTCGAGGGTAGTCAGGCTCGCCAGCTCATTGAACGAGGCGCCGCTCGAGAAAACGGTATCACCACCCGATTTCAGCAAAATAACATGCACCTCTGTATTGACGCCGTGGGAATGGATCTCTTTGGCCAGCTCGCGCAGCAGCGACCCTGGTAACGAGTTGCCCTGGGGGTGAAAAAATTCTACTGTCGCAATTCCTTTGTGGATCTCCGATTTAACAAATCCGCCATTGGCTTCATGGATCATAAATGAAAAATTTTGGTTCGGGGCTGATAAAGTTAGTCATACCCAGGTTATACATTCGTTAACGCATAGCGTTCTTCCAAATTACCTGATCTTTGGTTCTTCAAAAATTATTTATGAAACAGTATTTTTTCTATGCGGTGGCGGTTCTGGCGATGGCGTCCTGCAATGGCGGATCGACCGAAGGCCATGAAAACCATGCGGGAGCGCGTACCGATGGCTTTTCGGATAAGGCGGCTACCGCCGAAGACAGCCTGTATAACCTGGTGATCGCGGGACATGACGAGGCAATGGCCAAGATGGGTAAGATCAGGGGATTCAGGGCCACGGCCGAAAGCAGGCTCGATAGCCTTAAAAAAGCAGCGGGTAAAGACAAAGAAAGCCTGGTGGCGGCATATAAGCAGGTACAGGCCCAGCTCGATACTGCTTACCAGGGCATGAATGCCTGGATGGAAGGGTTTAACCCCGATTCGGCCAAAGAAGACGCTGCCAAAAGAAAGGAATACCTGCAATCGGAGCTCGACAAGGTAAACAAGGTGAAAGAAGCCATTTTGAGCAGTCTTTCCCGGGCAGATTCGACCTTTAAATAATTGTCAGACAGCCGCCTGGCGCTTCTCAATTTCGCGGGAGAGGGCGTTGAAGATATCATCAACAGAGCCTTCTCCTTTTACTTTGACCACTTTACCGACGAGCGCATAATGATCGGCTACGACCGAGGTTTTCTTATGGTATTCGACGATGCGGGCCCGGATCACCGATTCATCGGCATCGTCTGACCGGCCGGAGGTGAGTCCGCGGTTGAGCAATCGCTTCACCAGTTCTTCTTCCGACACATCGAGGGCGAGCACTACATTGATGGCCTGGTTCCGCCCGGCCAGCAGTTTGTCGAGCGCTTCGCTTTGCGCCTTCGTGCGGGGAAAACCATCGAACAGGAAGCCTTTGGCATCGGGATTGGCGTCGAGGGCGGCGCTGATCATGCCGATAACCACCTGGTCGGGCACCAGTTCGCCTTTGTCCATCAGTGTTTTGGCTTCCAGGCCAAGGGCGGTTTTTTGGGCAATTTCCGATCGTAGTATATCGCCGGTGGAAAGGTGTTTAAGCCCGAATTTGGCGATCAGGCGTTCAGATTGTGTACCTTTTCCGCTTCCCGGAGGGCCAAATAAGATTAGATTGAACATGTTGCTTGCTACGGGTGAAGGTCAAAAATAACACATGCGGGGCAAAAAACCGCAGCGTCGGCGCCAAACCGGCCGGGCGGATCAACCATCGGGGTGCTTCACTTGTTATTTTTTCATACACCCCAATGATTCGCCATTAATATGAAATACCTTTTATACATCCCATTTATGGCCGCCTGCCTGCTGTTGCAGCAATGCAGTTTTTCGCAGCAGCCGGTTAAAAAGGAAACAAATCAAAAAAAGACCAATATGACAGAGAGCGACAAAAACCCCGTTTATTCGAGGCAGCGTACCGATAAAGTAACGCTTACCGACGAAGAATGGAAAAAAATACTTCCCGATGACGTGTACAGCATTGCGCGCCTGAAAGGAACAGAAAGGCCCGGGAGCAGCCCTTTCGAACATTCAAAAGACGTGGGTACATTCTATTGCAAAGCCTGCGGCAACCCATTGTTCAGGAGCGATGCCAAATTCGAGAGCGGCTGCGGCTGGCCCAGTTTTTACGAGCCGGTCAGTAAAACGAGCATTATTTATACGCCCGACAATTCACACGGCATGCAGCGCACAGAAGTGCAGTGCGGGCGATGTAAAGCCCATTTGGGCCATGTGTTTGACGACGGCCCCCCGCCCACCGGCCTGCGATATTGCATTAACGGGGTGATACTTGATTTCGAAAAAACCAAATAAACGACCGGTCAACGGCTGATGCAGGTTATTGATCGAAATGATTCGCTGCCCGGTTATTCTGTTTAGATATTTATACCAGAAACAACGCGATCAGTATCGCTTTACATAATTACTCGGTTGTTATTCTGGATTTGGTTAATGCCTAGACGAAGCGGCGCCCCCTCAAGGGGCGCTTTTTTCGTGGCCGGCCGTTGCCGGTGACGGCGGCTTTGTTTCACGCGGGCGGGATGCTTTTTGTTTCACGCAAAGACCGCAAAGGAGCAAAGACGCAAAGGGGCATTTATTGCCTGGCTTTTTATTTCTCGGGCAGGGCAGTTTTTGTTTCTCACCGAGAGCACAGAGTAACAGGGCCATGCCGTACATAAGTCCGATTCGATATTACCCGACGGGTAATCCCTTTGCGTCTTTGCTCCTTTGCGGTCTTTGCGTGAAACAAAAAGCATCCCGCCCGCGTGAAACAGCCCACTCATAGGGGCTGGCGATCACCCATACCCCCCTTGCACACAACAACGTATAAAACAAAGAGGGCGTATCAAATTTGATACGCCCTCTTCCTTTATTTCCGCATGCTGCCGGCGCTTACTTGGCCTGGTCGAGCTCTACTTTCACGGTAATTTCAACGTCTTTGCCAACAACCAGTCCGCCTGTTTCTGTAGCGCGATCCCATTTCAGGTTGTAGTCGAAGCGATTGATGGTGGTGGTTGCCTTGAAACCGGCTTTTGTTCCTCTTTGACCGACAAGCGTGCCACCGTAGGTAACATCGAATGTGACGGGCTTGGTAACGTCTTTGATGGTGAGGTTGCCATTCAACTTGTACTTGTTGTTGCCCAGCGGCTGCATCGATGTGCTTTCAAATTTAATGGTGGCAAATTTCTCCGCATCGAAGAAATCGGGGCTTTTCAGGTGTTTGTCGCGGTTCTCATTATCGGTAT
>JAKPBL010000216.1 GCA_029778965.1 Bacteroidota bacterium | reverse complement strand
GAGCACGCCGCCATGGAACCCCGCCACCTCGGCGTACGGGCCGTACTGGTAAAAAGCTTCGCGCGCATTCACGAAACCAACCTGAAAAAGCAGGGCATGCTGGCGCTGACCTTTGCCGATAAAAGCGACTACGACAAGATCCTGGAAGACGATACCATTGACATCAACGGGCTTACTTCCTTTTTGCCGAACAAGCCGCTGGAGATCGTGCTGCACCACAAAGACGGCAGCACCGATACCATCCTGGCCAACCATAGCTACAACGAGCAACAGATTGAATGGTTCAAGGCGGGAGCGGCGCTGAATATCATCCGGAAAGAATTCGCGAAGAAATAATTCGCGGTCAAATCCCTTATAAAAAGCCGCCTCCATACCAGGAGGCGGCTTTTTTATTGCTGCCGGAGCAGAAGCTGCAAATCTTCCTGTTTGATAAAATGAAACGCATACCGGAAACAAGCACCAGGAAATACGGGAAATTTCCCGTACCCCCACGGTGGATTCTACCCTGGTACGGTTCATGCATGGGCACTAGTTTTACAGCGAATTCTATGTTCGGTCAGTCAAGGTTGTGGTAACCCTGGTGGGTGCCACAGCCCTACTGGCTGCTGGCCTGTGCACCTCCACAAAAAGAAACTACCTTTAAAGCAACGTCAAAACAAATCTTTTGCCATGAAGAAACTGATCTTTTTTCTGCTCCTTGCTGCCACCCTGGGTTCCTGCGGCGTTCAAAGCAAACTGAATGACGCCACATCCGAAAAGTTCAATGCCAGACCCATAACCATGGAAGAGGCCGCCAAACTGCAGGATGCTTTTGCCGCCGACAAGAAAATGCAACGTTCTTTTAAACGGGGCATGATGATCCCGGCCGGCGCTCTAAAAGCCATCCTGGAAACAGGCGTCGACGAAATCAACGTTTTCTACGGAAAAGACCCCGCGTACATCAGCCCTGTTTTCATTGTGTACGGTTCCCTTACGAACCGGAAACCCGCCGGCGCTGCCGAGTCGCAATACGACCGGGTAGTGTATGTGGTGTACTACCCCTGCCCGACAAACTGTGTACCATAACATATGGATGAATCGCTTGGAACCGTCATTAAGTTCATTATCATTTTAGCCGGCATAACTGCTGGCTTCTGGAAAAGAGAGAAATTTTCGACAGCCAACCAGGTTTTCTGGATTTTCCTCATTGTAGCGGCGGGTTGTGAAACACTCGATGTATTAATGGGAAAGTACTATGGTAATAACAGGGTATATTATCATGTCAGTAAACCCCTGGCTTATGCATTGCTCACGGTAGCGCTGTCGTATGAGATCGGCCGCAGCCGGAATTTTTTCCTCTGGAGCATTCCGGTGGTAGTGTTATTGTCTGTGCTGAACGGTATCTACCTGCAATCACCAGGCACCGACCTCAATACCAATATCATTGTATTGACTAGCCTCCTGCTCATCTTACAGGTATTGTTTTTTATCGCCCGCCTGTTTGAAGAAGCAAACCGCCAGCAGATGATGTATGAACATTCGTTCTGGATAGCCCTGGGAATACTCATATTATCGATCACGTCTTTCCTGACACTGGGCCTATATAATATACTGATGCAGGATGGACATGCCAGGATCATTGTTTACCTGATCGTCAGCGAATGGATCTTTTACGGTGCATTTCTTGTTAACTTTCTGGTTCAAAAACCGGCCCGGCCACCTATTCCATGAAACACGCTCCCAGTCAGTTTGAAGTCATTTACACCATGGCGGCAGCCGTGCTGATGATGCTGGCGCTGAGCGGTTTTGTGGTTTACTTCATCTTTGCATCGCAACGCCGCAAGCTGCGGCAGATGCAGGAGCAGGAAAAAATGAAAGCCAGCTACGAGCAGGAAGTGCTTACCACCCAAATTGAAAGCCGCGACCAGACGCTGCGCGATATCAGCCAGGAGATTCATGATAACATGGGACAATTGCTGAGCGTATCACGCATCAACCTAAATATCCTGGAAAAGGAGCTGCCTGATCATCCGCAAACCCAACGTATTAAAGACACCAACCTCATCCTGGGCGATGTAATCCGGTATATAAGAATGCTGTCGAAAGGGCTCAACAGCGATATTCTCGCTTCTTACGGACTGCGTGAGTCTATCCGCTTCGAACTACAGCGAATTGAGCAGGCCGCCTTAATAAAAGTGAATTTCCTGACCGAAGGTGACGACTTTGCTATCGACGACAAAAAGGAAATTGTGATTTACAGAATGGTGCAGGAGATCCTGAACAATATTCTGAAACACGCCGTAGCCACCGAAATAACTGTATCGATGCGCTATACCGACAGCGATTTCAGCATTGAAATCAGGGATAACGGCAAGGGGTTTGACCAGGCCGAAACCGCGCAACGCAGTATCGGCGAATCGGGGTCGGGACTGCGCAACCTCGACAAAAGAGCCGCGCTGGTGGGCGCAAAACTTACGATAAACAGTATGCCGGGCGAAGGCACCCGCATCCTGATAAATTTGCCAAAAACAGGGAACAATGTCCAATAGTATAAAGAAGCACTCGATTGTAATTGCCGACGATCACCGGCTGATCGCCGAATCGCTTTCACACCTTATCAACGAGATGCCCGAATTCGAAGTGGCCCATGTGGCCAACAATGGCAAAGCATTGCTGGGCTACCTCGAGAAAGCCGGCACGCAGCCCGAAATAGCCATACTCGACATCAACATGCCCCTTATGAACGGCGTAGTGACCGCGCGCGAAATCAGCGCACGATATCCCCTGCTGAAAATGCTGGCATTGAGCATGAACGACGATGAAACCTCTGTCATCCAGATGATCCGCGCCGGCTGCCGGGGTTACCTGCTGAAAGACTGCACGCAGGCCGAACTGCACCGGTCGCTCACCGAAATACTGGAACGGGGCTTTTACTATTCCGAATTTGTAACCGGCAAGCTGATCCATACCATTCACAAAGAAGAAAAAGCGCCGGCGCCGGTTTTCAGATTGTCAGACCGGGAGATGGAGTTCATCAAATACGCCGCCTCCGAAATGACATACAAGGAGATCGCTATTACCATGAAGCTAAGCGAACGCACCATCGATGGTTACCGCGAAGCGCTGTTTGAGAAACTCCAGGTGAGAAGCCGGGTGGGGCTGGTATTATTCGCTATCCGCTACGGATGGGTAAAGGCCGATCCTTTATAAGCAGACCTGCAGAATCTCCCAACATCACTAACGGTTAAGGCTATCTGCTGTAAAAACCTACCAGCCGATGCCATAATCCTCGCCATGGTTGCTGGAGCCGCCCCAGAAGCTGCCGTGCTTCCAGTCGAAATAGATCGCGTTGATCGGGCCCGACGTACGGTCTTCAAAACGCAACTGGTAACCCATTTGCTTCAGCTCCCTCCTGATCCAGTCGGGTGTACTGCTTTGCAACAACAGTTGGCCGGGGCGGGGCTTCCGGTCTTCATCGCCGAGCGAGAGCCAGTATTGATAGGTGTTGATGTTGGCCGCCTCGGCTGCTTCCTGCACGGTCATGCCGAACTCAACCATATTCAGGAAGAACTGCAACAGGTTCTGGTCTTGCGTATCGCCACCCTGCACGGCGAACGAAAGGAAGGGCTTTCCATCTTTCATCGCAAGCGTGGGCGTCAGCGTAACACGCGGTCTCTTTCCGGGAGTCACCACGTTAAAAGGATTCAGCGTTGAGTCGCAAACGAAGCTTTGCATACGCTGACTCATGCCCACGCCGGTTTTTCCGGCAATGCAGGCGGGCAGCCAGCCGCCACTGGGCGTGATCGACACTACCCAGCCTTCTTTATCGGCCGCTTCAACCGAAGTGGTGCCAAGCCATACGTTGTTGAGATAGGTTTCATTCATCGCCACTGCGTTGTCTTTGGCCTTTCCGGCATCACCGGGCCACTGATCGAGCAGCGCCTTATACGGATTCGTTTTCCCTTCAAAAGGATACGGGTCGCCCGGCTTCATGGCAGGGTCGTTTTTTTCGGGATTAAAGGTTGCGACCTGTTGTTTGGCATATTCTTTCGACAGCAGTCCTTTTATTGGCTCCTCGGGCGGGAAATAAGGATCGCCATAATAGAAATCACGGTCGGCAAAGGCTTTGTTCATTACCTGGTACAGGGTGTGTATATACCGGGCCGAATTGTAGCCCATGCTTTTCAGGTCGAAATTCTCCAGCATATTAAGGCTTTGCAGCAGCATTGGCCCCTGGGTCCACTGGGAGAGCTTGTACACATCGATGCCCTTGTAATTCACCTGCAGCGGCGTTTCCGTCATCACTTTCCAGTTAGCGAGGTCGCCTTCGGTAATAAGCCCGCCCTGCTCCTGGCAGCCGCGAACAAATTCTTTGGCGATATCTCCCTTGTAGAACCGGTCATAAGCCGCGTAGATGGCTTCTTTCCGGCTCCTGCCTTTTTTCAACGCTGCCTTCTCGGCCTCTACCATTCTGGTCAGCGTTTGCAACAGATCTGCCTGTTTAAAAATTTCACCGGGCTCCGGCGCCTCCCGCTTTTCGCCGGGATGGGTCAGGAACACCGCTTTCGAATAAGGCCAGGTAGCCAGGCGTTTTTTTTCACGCTCTATATTGTTGGCCGTTTGTGCTTCGATGGGATAACCTTCTGCAAGCTGCATGGCCGGCGCCAGCACATCGGCCAGGCTCATAGTGCCATATTCTGCCAGCATGGTACACAAGCCACCGGGTGTGCCGGGCGTCACCGCCGCCAGCGCGCCGTATTGCGGCGGAAAATTCATGCCCCTGCTTTTGAAGAAGCCGGGTGTGGCGCCGGTAGGAGCAACACCCAGCGCATTGATGCCAATTACCTTCCCTGTTTTTGGATTATAGATCAGCGCCTGGGTTTCGCCGCCCCAGCTCAGCACATCCCACATGGTGCAGGTAGCGGCCAGCATGGCGCAGGCGGCATCAACAGCGTTGCCTCCCTTTTGAAAGATAGTAGCCCCGGCCGTCGCGGCCAGCGGTTTGCCGGTAATCGCCATCCAGTGACGGCCATGCAAAACCGGCTTCTGTGTTTGCTGGGCAAGCGAAAAGAGGGGGAATAATGAAAGCAGGAGTAGTTTGGTTCTCATGTCTAAATTTATTTCATTATGACGAATTATTGCCGCTTTAAAACCGGTACCGTAACAATCCGCGGATATTAAAGGGCGTACCGGGCGTAAAATGAATTTCGGTAACGGGCTCCGCTTCATTTTTAAGTCGCGATGTAGTGGCGAACTGGGTTTCATTCCAGGCAATGTTGAAGATATTTTCGGCGACCAGCCCGATGGTAAATTGCCTCCAGCTATAATTGGCATTCATATCGGTTACGCAATAGCCTTTGGCCACAATGCTGTTGTCTTCATTGGCCGGCCGGTTACCGAGCCACCTTGTTCGGACGCTTCCGCTAATGCCCGAGGGGTGTTTGATGGAAACGGCGCCGGCAAAACTAAGTCGCGGCGCAAGCGGAATATAGTCCTCCCCTTTTGCGGCCTCCAGCGAACGGGCATGGGTATACGTAAAATCACCGCTCATAAATATGAATGTACCCAACTGGTAGCGCAGACCCAGGTCTAGGCCCTGCCGCTGTGTTCTGCCGCTGGGCTCCACCACGCCTTCGTCGCCGACATATACGAACTCCTGTTGCAGGTATAAGTACCAAAGGGCGGTATTCACCAGTAATTTGGGAGCAGGTTTCCAAATAAGCCCAAGGTCGGCGCCATAAGCAGCCGGCAGAAT
>JAKPBL010000214.1 GCA_029778965.1 Bacteroidota bacterium | reverse complement strand
CATCTGAACCGGAAAATTTAGAGAAATTGGCACCAGCCTTTACGCCGTATTTAACCTGTGCCTGCATGGTGAACGCGGAAAAGGTTAAAATAGATAAGGCAATGATCTTTTTCATAATATCTGAAGTTTGGTTTGGATAAGATTAACATCATTTGGTCCCAATTATTGTATCCGCCCTGTTAAAAACCGAAAAGCGACGGCCCTATGACCGTCGCTTTTTTATACTTCTTGAATAGTACAAATTCACCTATCCACCTCAAAACCAGCCCCTGCACCACACTTACTTACTGGCTTACACTAAACTCCACGCGCCTGTTCTTTGCCTTTCCTTCTTTCGTCGCATTATCGGCAACCGGCTGGTCTTGCCCATAACCCGTAGCCGTCAGGCGGCTTTCGTCCACTTTCATCCTGATGAGATATGCTTTCACCGCATCGGCCCGCTTCTGGCTTAGCTTTTGGTTGAATTCCGGCTTGCCCACATTATCGGTATGACCACCAATGTTCACTTTCAGTTGCGGGTATTGCTCATTCAGGATTCTCGCTGCTTTGTCCAGTTCCTTTTTCGCTACCGCCGTCAGTGTGGCACTGCCGGTAACGAATTGCACCGCGCTGGCGTTGAACTTCGACGCTTCCAGCATCGGGCAGCCGCCATTGCTGGCAGGACCGGCCAGATCGGGACAACGATCTTCCTCGTCGTTTACGCCGTCGTTGTCGCGATCGGGAATCGGGCAACCCTGGTATTTGGCCACACCCGCTTCGGTGGGGCATTTGTCTTCTTCGTCGTTGATGCCGTCTTTATCGGTATCGGGAATGGGGCAGCCATCGTATTTGGCCAGGCCCGGAATATCAGGGCACTTATCCGAAGCATCGGTAATGCCATCACCGTCTTTATCGGGGCAGCCATGCAGCGCGGCCAGGCCCGCTACATCAGGACAGGCATCGAGCGAATCGACAATGCCGTCGTTGTCGCGGTCAACCACGATGGGCGGCGGCGGCGGCGGAATCACTTTCGGCTCGCGGGGCTTACCGATATTGCCGGCTATGCCGATGCTATGGTAAAAATGGTTGGCCGTGGTGCCGGTAATACCAAGACGGTACTGCGAGTTGATCAGCAAAAAAGCCTCGTCGAAGAAATTGACCTGCATGCCAATGCCCAGCGGCATGATAGCGCCATAATAGCCCTTCCATTTGGAAGCACCCAGGCCGGCCGACAAATAAGGCGTAAACCAGTACTTGTCACTGAGAGCCTTGGCATGGACCATCGCATCCCATTCCAGCAGTGCGCCGTCTTCACCGGCATTTATATTGTTATTGGGAACCGGGTAATTCAAAAAAGAAACCCCCAGCGAACTGGAAAAATCGATCTTGTTCGACAGCCCCTTCATATAGTTGGCCGCAAACCCAAAGTTCATATCGTTGAACTTGGCCCACTGGTTATTGTTGAGCACATAACTCAGGCTGCTCGCTTTGATACGCTGGGGCGTTTGAAAATCGTTGGCAAAAAAATGAATACCGAGCGTAGCTCTCTTCTTATAGTCGTCGCCTTGTGCCTGGGCAAAAGATACCATTGCGCTAACAGCCAATAATGACAGCAGAAGGGTTTTCTTCATAAGTCGAGTCGTTTAACGCAAATGTAACAGAACAACCCTTAAATGTGTAATTATTTATTGATATGCAACCCCAGTATTTCGGCAGATTTATCGGGCAGCACCTCCAGCTTAACACGGGTGAGCCCATGACCGGTATATCCAAGCTTTTTAGCCGCCGCCCGCGACAGATCTACCAGCCGGGGGTTTTTATAATGCAGCCGGTCATTTACTTTTACCACTACCGACCGGCGGTTGCGGAGATTGGTTACCCTGATCCAGGTTCCCAACGGTAATCCATTGTGCGCCGCCGTTAGTTTCTGGCTGTCGTATATTTCGCCGTTGGCAGTGGGTTTGCCGTTGAATTTATTGGAATAGAAGCTGGCGGTACCGTATTGCACGCGATCAGTCGAAGCCTTACGCGGCTTGCCGGCCGTGGCTGTTTTCCCTTTCTTGGGGGCTGGCTTTTTAGTGGCCGGCTGTCCTTTCACCGTCCCGGCAAACAGGAGGCACAGGGCCAGCAGTATCCGGGTAAGGTGTTTCATGGACTTAATAAATTGGTTTGGATATAAAATATCGTTCCGTCAGCAGGCGGTCGTCACCATAAATATCGTCAAAAAAACGGATATGTCCGTCGTTTGCCTCGCAGGTGAAATACCGCAGGTAAATCGGAATATGGCCGAAATCCGAAACCACATGCTTTTCCTGCCGGCTGATCCAGGCTTTCAACGTATCGGGCGGGTATTTTATTGTATCGTTTCTGACGAGGAACCGGGCCAGCTTCGACCATTCCTGCACCCGTACACAACCATGGCTCATGGCCCGGTCGGTGCGCGAGAAAAGCCCGCGGGCATTGGTATCGTGCAGGTACACATCGTATTTGTTCCTGAAATTGAATTTCATCACACCGAGTGAATTGTCGTCGCCCTGCCGCTGCCGCAGCAGGTAGGGAAAACGGTTCTTGCCAAGCTTCGACCAGTCGACCGTGACGGGATCTATCACGCTGTCGTTCTTGTCGACCACCATCAGGTTTTGCTTGCCGAGATACGTTATATCTTTCTGGATCTTAGGCAGCATCTCTTTAAAAATGATGCTGTAAGGCACTGTCCATTGCGGCGAGGTAATAAAATTAACGATCTGGCTGCTGAGCACCGGCGTACGTGTTTTGGGCGCCCCCACGATTACCTTCGACACCAGCGCCACGGTATCGCTGTCCACCAGCTTCAGGCTGAATGCAGGAAGATTGACCCATATATAGGTGGCGGGCATTTGCGCCGGCAATTGCTTATAACGGTCAAGATTAACCGCTATCTGCCTGAACCTGTTCCATGCGGTATTGTTCATGCTTTGCACGGTAAGGGTAGCGGCAACACCGGTGGTCCTGACCTTGTTGGCCGACTGGTATTTTTTCACCGCATCGGCATAACCCAGCGAATCAGACTCCTGCCAGTCGGGCGACAGCAGGCTGTCTTCCTGGAGTCGTCTCACCACCGCCCGCACCACGGCCATGGAATCTTTGGCAGGATATTGCACATAGGTATAATTCCGGAACCGCACACTGTCGAGAAAAGCCGGTAATGCCGCACGGATGGCCTGGTAGCCTTCGATCTTCGGCTCCAGCGATTCCAGCAAAGCACGAACGCCGCCCGTGCCGTTGACCTGTTTCACATACGCCGCCAGTTGCTCATTGGCCAACGTATCATAACGCTGGGTGATACTGTCTTTCTCCAGGCGACCGGTATAAATATCGTGCAGCATCTGCAGCAACCCGTCGGTCAGCAAAACGTCCGAACGTGTCCACAATGCCACGTCTTTACGGGCGCTGGTATCGATCACGAGATTATTTCTTTCACGCAGCAATTGCGCCAGGTGATAATCGGAAGGGAACAGGCCGAATTCCTTGCATTTGCTGATGGCGAAGAACAGTGAGTCGGCCGACGGTTTCCAATGGTCGCCCGCGCTCCATATAGGTTCATATCCGTCTTCGCCGTAGATATTGCGCAAAAGGCGATAGTTATGCAGCGCCGTGCTGTCATTCATCTTTCCCTCCGACGCTTCCACGAACCCGATCAGTTCCTGCATCTGCTGGCTGGCCTTCACCTGGATCTCTTCCGGCTTATCTACGATCACCACTTCTTTGGGCGGTCGCGGTTTTTCACGGTCGCGGCAGGCTGCCAGCGAAAACAAGGCAGCCGGCAGCAACACGGTGTAGAAAAGAGGGAGCCGGAACAAGCGATATAACAACATGCAAAGGGGTTTCTTCAACAAGATAAGTTATTCCAATTGTAGGTTGCATTATGCCGTCCACACGCGCGGAACGGCATTGACGCGGGCCAGCAGGTCGGCCAGCACCACGGCGGTTACGGCCTCCAGCACCACGGGAACACGCAGGGCTATGCAGAGGTCGTGCCTGCCTTTCACCGAAAACTGCTCCTGCTGGTTGGTTTCCCAGTTCAGCGTTACCTGCTCTTTGGGGGTCGAAGAAGTGGGTTTTATGGCGATACGAAACACCAACTCGTTGCCATTGGTAATACCGCCCACTACCCCGCCGGCGTGGTTGGTCCTGGTTGTGCCTTCGCTATTCTCAATAGGATCGTTGTGATCCACCCCGAACATTTTAGCTGCCGCGAAACCGGTGCCGAACTCAATCCCGCGTACCGCGGGAATCGCAAATACGGCATGGGCCAGCATGGATTCCACCGAATCGAAAAACGGCTCGCCCAGGCCGGGCGGCAGCCCGCTCACCCGGCATTCTACGATACCGCCGACAGAGTCTTTGGCATCGATGGCTTTTTGCAGTCCTTTTTCTATATCGGTTTCGCCGCCCACTTCGATCAACTCCGCTTTTACCGTAATGTGCTGCAATATCTTTTTGGCAATTACCCCCGCAGCGACCAGTCCCACGGTAAGCCGTCCGCTAAAATGACCGCCGCCCCTGAAGTCTTCGAAACCGCCGAATTTCTGGTGTGCTACCATGTCGGCATGGCCGGGCCGGGGTACAGCCCGCTGCTTCTCATAATCGCCCGAGCGGGTGTTTTTATTCTCAAAAAAAATGGTCATTGGCGCACCGGTGGCATGACCGTTGAAAAGCCCGGTCTGGAACAGGGGAAAATCGTCTTCCTTCCGCGGGGTAGTGCCTTTCTGCACGCCACCCTTGCGGCGTTCGATGTCAACGGCAAAATCATCGGCCGATAAAGGCAGCCCTGCCGGTATGCCATCGATAATAACGCCTACTGCGGGGCCATGGCTTTCGCCCACGATGGTGACCCTGAATAACTGTCCGAATGCGTTCATGACCTAGTTGGTTGTTTTCAGTTTTGCGCCGAGCAGGCTGATGTGATCGTAAAAATCGGGGTATGATTTATTGATGGCTTCCGCGTGCTCGATGGTGGTATGTCCTTCTGCCTTCAGCGCCGCCACAGCGCCGGCCATGGCGATGCGATGGTCGTGGTGCGAGAAGAGATCGGCGCCTTTTACCCGGGTGCCGCCTTTAATGACCATAAGATCGTCCTGCAGTTCTATATCCACGCCCATCTTGTCAAATTCATCCTGCAAGGTAAGCGCGCGGTTGCTTTCCTTGTGCGCCAGGCGGCTTACGCCTTTTATCACTGTAACACCTTTGCAATAGGCCGCGAGCGCCACCAGCGGCGGAAACAGGTCGGGACAATCGGTGGCATCGAACTGGAACGCTTTCAATGTGGAGGGGCGCAGGCTTATCTGCCCCGTTTCAATGCTCATCGCCGCCCCGCATTGTGTAAGGGCATGCAGA
>JAKPBL010000212.1 GCA_029778965.1 Bacteroidota bacterium | reverse complement strand
CTACCGATTTTGCCTTGTGCTTGGCTTCGGCATCTTTAACGGCCGCTTTTACATCTTCCAATATATCATACCGCATTTTATACCTCGTGGAAACACCGGGCACCTTGTCTGCCGCGCGCGGATGCAGGTATTCATATCCCATGCCCATGGGCGAACTGAATGAATTGCGCGTTTCGAATTTACCGGTGGTGCGGTCTATCTTGGTTACGGTGAAAGTGGGATAAATGCGATGAATGTCCTGGTCTATATAGGAACCATCGGTCGACGCAAAATATTTCTGCTCATTCACCGCGAAGATCATCGAATTGATAAAGCTGGCGCCCCCGGTCAAAGCGGCGTCGTTCACCTGCATCAGCAGGTCCACTTTTTCTTTGATCGGCACCTGGAAGGCGTTGATCTCAATGGGTGCTTTCCAGCTCACTTCGCCGTAGCCTTTTTGCGGCGCCAGTTGCACGGGCGCTCCCTGGATCTTTGCATTGGCTTTGGCCACGGCCACCGCATGGGCCGCACAATCGGCTACACCTTCCTTGCTCATGCTGTTGGTGGCGGCAAAGCCCCAGCAACCGTCGGCGATCACGCGCACGCCGATGCCGTACGACTCTGTGTTAACCACACCCTGTACTTTTTTCTCACGGGTGGAAACGAACTGGTTCAGGTACCGGCCGATGCGCACATCGGTGTACGTAGCACCTTTTGCTTTTGCCGCGTTCAATGCCACATCGGCAAGTTCTTTCTTAATGGCTGCATCATAAGGGTTTTCGAGCAGGGCTTCCACCGGCACCTCTTTCCCCATAAAAGGCAGGTGCGGCAGTGTTAGGCCGCCGATGCCCAGACCTGTCATCTGGACAAAATCGCGTCTTTTCATCCGTTATTATTTTTAATTCTCAAATGTGACACCGAATGAATACCGGTATCACACAATCTACCGAATTCAGGCAGGAAGCATTTCCCTTTAATCCAGTTT
This sequence comes from Bacteroidota bacterium, assembly GCA_029778965.1. Taxonomy (GTDB): domain Bacteria; phylum Bacteroidota; class Bacteroidia; order Chitinophagales; family Chitinophagaceae; genus Flavihumibacter. The sequence continues at coordinate 8,506 of JAKPBL010000212.1, read as the reverse complement.
TTTTTCCATCCATAAAAAAATGGCGGGAAGAAAAAACAGCAGGAGCCACCAGGCGCGGTGCAGGAAACGGTGGTCCTGCATATCGGCAGGCGCCAACCGGTTGACGCCCGTGGCGGTCTGCTGTGCCAGAAAAACGCGCGACTGTTCCATAGTTTGCACCGCACGAGCTGTTTTCCACTCGCCAGGGTTAAAAAGATACCAGCCGCCGGGTTGCCAGCCGGGCGATGACAGCCAGGCGGCTGTTATTTGTACCCAGGGAAATGTAGTGTTGACAACAGTGCCGGTATCAGGACGGTGAACAATCGCCACCTGTTCGCCCGCCACAGGGAATGGTTCGGCCGGCGCGGTAAGCGGTTCGCCGGCATTTCGTGCACCGGCTTCCAGCAATTGTTTCCAGAAGCGTTGGTAATCGCGCGTATTCCCTTCGAGTTGCCAGCCGTAGCTGTTCAGCTTTGTATTGAATACGATGTATCCTCTTCCTGCTCTTTGCAATACTGCCCTGACGCCGCTGCTGTCTTGCTGCAGCACCCGCGCGCCGTCGAAACCGGTAATGGTCCGGTAGCGCCCCCCCTGCGCACTAACGGGGAGGGATAGCCGAATGTCACGGTTGTGCCAGGAAGGCGCACCCAGACTGCTGTCGGCCTGGAATAAAATGCCGAGCCCACCCTGCTCCACCTGCTCCTTAACGGTTCGCTGAAAAGCCGCACCTGCCGCCGCGAAGCTGAGGGGATCGGTGATCAGCAGGTCGAACTTGTCGAGTTGCGTACGACCGGGCTGCCCGAGCGGGAAAGGCTCCATGTTCATAAACGACTGGCTGAATTGCAGTCGGCTCAACTGGTATCGAACCGCCAGCGGATACCCTTCTTTCGCCAGCCAGTTCACCAGGAAGCTGGTTTCAAAACCAGGCGCATCGGCCAATAGCAGGATGCGGAGTTTTTCAGCCGGTAACACCTGTACGGGAACGGGCTCACGCGCCAGCAGACTGTCTTCGCTGACAGCTTCCAGGTAGTAGCTGTGGGCGCCGGCATAATAAGTACCGGCGCTTACATGAAAACCGGTATCGGCGCCAGCCGGCACAGCCATGCTGTCTTGCACTATCCCCTGCCATACCAGCTTCAGCATTACGGGCTTATTTCGGTTGTTGTGATAATGACCATAGAGCTGGAGCCGGTCGCCCAGCCGCAATTGCCTTTCCCAGTCGGCATAGGTGATGCCGGCGGGCGAGGCGGGTGCGTGCCACCGGATTACAGGCGCTGCCAGCGACCGCCAGTCATCTGCCGGCAATCCATAACCGAAAACATGAAGGGTGTCAATGTTCCGCGGCTGTTCATAGCGGTATTGCCAGTAAGAATAAGCGGGTGTGCCGGCCGGCAGTGAGTCGAAAAATTCCCGCAGTATTTTTTTATCGGCGCCGTCGGTGATGAGTACACCTTGCCCGCCACGCGGTTTTACATCGCGAACCTGCGGAGGAAAGAGCAACCCCATAAAGCCGGCGAATATCAGCCACAGGGCCGCCAGCCGCGCCATGCGTCGTTTTTTCTTCGGCCGTTTCCATTCATGCCAGGAGAACCATCCGAAAAGCGGACACAATAGCAACAGGATGATATAAGGTGTTATAACAGGCATCAGTAAGCGACGGCAGACAGTTTTTTAAGGTATTCTTTGGACAGCGGGGTGGCGGCGGGCGACAGTGCGGGCGAAGGCAATCCGGGCGCCGGCGGCAGCAGCTCCGCCAGTCCGTTCGACGCCGCCTCAAGATCGGCAGGCACGGCATGCGCCTGTTTTCCCAGGGCGTCCATCACCCGCAAAAGCGCCTGGTACCGGGGCAGCAGGCTGGCGGGTTTTCCCGCGGCGGCTGCCGATAAACGAACGGCTGCTTTCTGCAGGTTGCCCAAATCACCGGGGCCGCCGTCGGCGATTGAACGCAGGCTTATTAATCCCGCCGCGATTTCCTGTTCGGCAGTTGTTGCTGTCGTTTGCCGGTAACTAAGTCGTGGAGCGATGATTTTATCCTGGTCGCCCGATCCTCTTTTCGTTAGGTCGAGCGGCGTGGTCTTCACGCCTGTTTTTGCTACATACACGCGCGATTGCTGCTGCAGGTCTTTCAATAAACGCAGCGCCTTGTATTCATAGGGCAGCGCCTGGGCCGGCTGGTATACACGCAACTTCAGCTCCGCATTCCACATTTCCGTAAGCGTGGCCTTGAGCTGCTTCTTGGTTTCGGCATCAAAAAAAGTGGCGTCTTCGGCTATGTCGTGCTGGTGGGTTACTTCGCTCAATATTTTTTCTGCGTTGCCGAAGTCGGCAGCATCATTGTGCGCCGCTTCGTCGTCATCCTGATCATGATCATCGTCATGACCGTGATCGTGATGACCGCCGATCTGGGTTTCATCTTCTTCGCCCAGGAATTTGCCGTACCGCAGCCGCAGCAATTTCTGCTCGCTGCCGAGTTCATTGCTTTTTGCATTGAATGCCTCCACACTCATGGTGTTCCGGTCGCGGATCAATTGTTCCGTTTCGATGATGATCTGTCGCTGGCTGCGGAAGAATTCCGGTTTGATGTCCATCGCCGACAGCAATCCGTCGAGGCTCAGCAGTTCAGTGGTATCGGGCAATCGCACGATGCAAACGTCTGAACGTGCCGATTGCCCCCGGCCGTCGGTTGCCTCGATATAGAAATACAATTCGTCGCCGCCTTTCAACTGCCATTGGTTCAGGTCGAGCAGGTGATTCCAGCTTACACGCTCCTGCTTACGAACAATGCCGCTGAAATCAATGGATTCATTCCTGAACTTTACCGCTTCGCCCGAACCGCTGGCAATGGTAGCGGCGAGGCGGGCCGATACCAGGCCATAGTCGTCGTTCAACAGCGCGCGGACAGCTACACGGAAAGGCATGCCGGCTTCTATATTGGTCTGCCCCTCGGGCGAAATGATATTGACTACCGGCGGCAGGTCGGGCTTCACTTCTATGGTATAAAAGTCGGAAGGCAGCCCGTCGGTATCGACGCGGTAAAAGCCCGGCTTCTCCACTTTTTTTTCTCCCCGCCATTGCGTGAAGCTGCTGTCTGCCGGATGCAATACCAATACCGAAGAATCATTGAAGAGCAATTGCGTTTTTTGAGCCGGCTTATTGGTTTGCAGGGTCCATTGGATGGCCGCGCCCTGCACGGTCTGCACGGGTAATTGCGTTTGAACTATGGCGGGTAAACCGGTGTAAGCGGGCGCCTGGATAAGCACCCTGACGCCGGCTATCTGCAAGGGCAGCGGTGTTGCGGAGCCAGTGCCGGGAACAGTAACTACGTTGTCGCCCTCGCCAGCCAACTGTTTCGCCGGAACTGCCAGCAGGAGGCAAAAGGCGAGCGCGGCGGATGAGACCGTTAGCAGCAGGTTTTCCCGGTAAGGTTTCGGCCATTCGATTTGTTGCAAAGCCGTCCCGGCTTTTTGTTGCTGCAACCGGAACAGCAGCGACCCGGAGTCGTTTTGCTCCAGGAGCAGGGAGCTGCTGTCTTCCAGTAACGGGCACGCCTGGTCGAGGTGATCGGTCACTTCCCGCAGGCTGGTTTTTTGCCGTAGCGACCAATACAGCGCGGGCGCCAGGGCCACCAATGCCGGTAGCAGCAGCCACCCACCCTGCCAGCCCGCGAGCCCTTTGGCCATGGCAGCCAGCAACAAACCCACCCCTATACCGGTAGCTAAACGAGTGATCCGTCGCTCTGTTTGCCAATGCCGCCGAAGGCGCCGTATGATCTCCCCGCCATTCATGCACCTGCATTTTTGCGATATGTTAATAGCCGCTCGGCCGTGAACAGTGCCAGTAAAACAATGATCCATAGCAGATCAGGAACGGTAACGGACCGGCCTGCAATCGCCGCTTTTCCCGCAAGCGCATTGAAATGCTGCAGCTCGGCTTCCTGCACGGGATTATCGTATAAGTTCTTACCGGCTGGATGTTGCACAGCATCGAAAAGGCCGGCCAGCCATTCAGGAAAAGCGGGCGACCAAACCAGGTTATTCCAGGCAGGATCGAAACGTGATGCAAAATACAGGTAGTTGCTGTTGCCGGCGGCCGACCAAAGAACGGGCTCTCCGGCGGCATTGCGCCACCAAATACGGCCGGTATTCTTTTCTTCGGTTACAGATTGCCGGTAGAGCGGGGGACGATCGTCGGGGTTCAGCGTATTACCAGTTATCCATGCGCTTCGTTCGGTTGCAGCGCCGCCCGCATATTGCAGCACATGTATTGCCTTGCCAGCCGGCGGACTTGCCGTGGTATCGAGCCAGAACAGCCAATCGACCTGCGTACCGGTGGTCTCTTTTCCGGCGATCACCGAGAGTTCCGGCATCGCCGTATGCTGCAGCGCGGCAAGCGTCGCTTCGAGATAGACAGCGTCTTTGACAGCCTTGCCGGCATGAATGGCAACAGTCTGCGGACGCATCACAACAGCAGTATCTGCGGGCGCCGGCGCCACGGGCAGCAGGCGCCACGTGAGCGCGTGCGCCAGGGCCGGCTTGCTGCTGCCAAACCGGGCGCGTACATCGCCGGTGAGGAGAAACAGCGACTGGTCATCACGCAGCCGCCGGTCGGCCGCGTCGAGCAGACTGAAATAAGGGATGCTGTCCTGCGCCGGAACAGTGTTTTTTGTCAACAGCGGAAAATCTTTTTGCAATGCCCGCAGCTCATATCCTTTATGGAGCAGGGAATCGATCAGCTTACGGTGACCAGTAAGCGCAGCCGTACGAACATCATCGCTGATCAGCAACCAGCCGCTGGCTGCTTTTTTTGACTTTGACGGTGGCAGCAGGGGTGTAGCCAGCCAGGCCGCCGCAACAATAAAAAGCAAACAGCGGATGAGCAGCAGCAACAGGTCTTGCAAGCGGCGACGGCGGGCCACCGGCTGCGCCCCTTTTTCGAGAAAGCGAACAGAAGCAATCTCCAGCACCCGGCCTGAACGGCTTCGCCACCAGTGAATCAGCACCGGGATAAGCAGGCCGGCCGCGGCCATCAGCCATATGGGAGCACCGAAACTCATTACTCAGACAGCATTTTTTTGTCGTTGTTTCAAAAAATCGGTGATGGCTTCGTTCAGGGGCTGGTCGATCGGCAATAACCGGTAGCTGATGTTCTTTTCCAGTATGCGGTTACGCGTATCCGTTATATAGGCGTCGAGCAGAACGGCCGCTTTTGCCGCCGCATCGGCGCCGCCATAATCAATGATTTCGCCCGTTTCCAGGTCGCGCACCGATGCTATATTGCCAAAATCCATATTGAGCTCACTGGTTCCCATCAGGTGAAAAACGATGGCCTCATGTCGGCCGGCGGTCAGCTCGTGCAGCAGTTCCAGCAGTTCGTCGGTCTGCTGGTAAAGATCGGTGATAAAAATGATCAGCTCTTTTTTAGGAAGCCCGTTGATAAGGGGCTTATACAGGTTGGGGGGCGCGAAGGCGCCGCCGGCCTGCAACTGCCCGAGCTGGTAGAAAAAACGGGCGAGGTGCCGGGCATCGTTCCTCGAAGGAAGGCTCTCGTCTTCGCCATCATGGAAAACAGACAGGGCGATGGCATCGCCCTGGCGATAGGCCAGGTAACCGAGCGCGGCCGCCAGCAGCCGAGCATAGTCCAGCTTGCGAATGCCTTTCTCGGCATAGTTCATCGAGCCGCTGGCATCGATCATAATGCGCACGTGCACGCTGGTATCCATTTCGGATTCACGTACATAATAACGGTCGGAACGTGCGTACATTTTCCAGTCCATCCAGCGCAGGTCGTCGCCCGGCTGATAGCTGCGGTACTGGCTGAACTCCTGTCCCTGGCCTTTTACACGGCTTTTGTTAATGCCCGACAGGTAGGGATCGATGAGCTGCCGCGCGGCAAGCGACAGGTTTTTGAGTGATAACAATATATCGGGTGCAGGGAACTGCATGCCTATGCGGAAAGGTTACGCTTAACGGATGCCAGCAATTCGGCGGCGACCATATCGGTGGTGATCTGCTCCGCTTCGGCCTTAAAATTCAGCAGCATACGGTGCCGCAGTACGGGATAGGCCATGACCTGGATATCTTCGTACGTAACGGCATAACGCCCCTTCAGCAGCGCGCGCGCCTTGGCGGTGAGTATCAGCGCCTGCCCCGCACGCGGGCCTGCCCCCCAGCCCACCCATTCTTTCACATAGGCATTACCGGTAGTAGCAGGTCGGGTATCGCGGATCAGCGCCGTTACATATTCTATAAGACCGGCGCTGATGGTGACCTCTCTTACCATCGACTGCAACTGTAATATCTCAGCGCCGGAGATAACCGGGCTGATGGCTGCCTGCCGGGTGCCGGTGGTGTTACCCAGTATGGCCGTCTCTTCTGACGCCGATGGGTATCCGATTTTTATATACAGCAGGAAGCGGTCCAGTTGCGCTTCAGGCAAGGGATAAGTGCCTGCCTGCTCGATCGGGTTCTGGGTGGCGAGAATGAAGAAAGGCCGCTCCAGCTTATGCGTTTGCCCGGCGTAGGTGATCTCGAATTCCTGCATCGCCTCCAGCAGGGCGCTCTGCGTTTTGGGCGGCGTTCTGTTGATCTCGTCGGCCAGCACGATGTTGGCGAACAAGGGTCCTTTATTGAATTTGAAAAAGCGTTTGCCGGTGCTTACATCTTCTTCCAGTATTTCCGTTCCTATGATATCAGTGGGCATCAGGTCGGGCGTAAACTGGATGCGGCGAAAAGGCAGGTCAACCGCGCGCGCCAGCGTTCGCACCATCAGTGTTTTCGCAAGCCCCGGAACACCTTCCAGCAAACAATGTCCGCCGGCCAGCAGGGCAATAATGATTTCTTCCAGTACTTCATCCTGTCCGACGATCTGTTTCCCGATTTCATTTTTGAGCAGGGGTAATTTTCCTAATAGTGCCTGCAAAGCTGCTTCAGTATTTATCAAGTCCCAATTTTTAAAAAATGTTCTATGAAATACGGCTTATTTTAGCAATCGTTCGAGAACATTCCATGACCGGTAATAGTAAAGATTCAAACACAGCGGCGGCATTCACTTTTGTCAGGCTTAAATACCGTTCGGGTGATTGGGATACCGATCAGCGCATGCCCGCGAACCTGCTGAATTCGTTGATTGAATATACTACCATTCCGGTAATAGCCCAGGAGAAAGTGGTTGAGCTGGCGGGCAGGGAACTGTTCAATTATCCTTTTTGTTATATGAGCGGTCACAAGCTTGTACAGTTCGACCAGACCGAAGCATTACATTTCAAACAATATGTCGAAAATGGCGGGTTTGTTTTCGTGGATGATTGCAATCATGACATCGACGGACTCTTTGCCAAGTCGTTCGAAAGCCAGATGACGGCTTTGTTCGGTGGAGGTGCGTTAAAAAAAATTCCCAACTCCCATCCGATCTACCGCTCTTTCTTTGATTTTGAAAAAGGGCCGCCCAATACCGCTTTCGAGCTCAACGGTTGGGGCGATGATCTTATTCATGATTATCTCAAGGCGATCACCATAAATGGCCGGATCGGTGTTCTGTACAGCAATAAAGACTACGGCTGCGAGTGGGACTATGATTTCCGCAACAAACGTTTCCTCGCCGAAGACAATACAAAATTTGGCGTGAATATTATCGTGTATGCGATGTCGCCGCTCAGTTCCAGTTGAAATCAAGCGGGATATTCAACCGCAGCGCGAAGTTCCTACCCATCGCAAATACGCCCTGCCTGCCGGTAACCGGGTTAACCGAGGTGTATTTTAACCGGCTCAGGTGGCTCTGGTAGGCTTCGTCGGTTATATTCTGCAAAGACAATTGCAGTGTCGCCAGCTTCTTCGCACCACGATGAATGTCGGTACCGATGCCCGCATTCAATAACCAATACGAGGGAGTGTTCGTTTCGGTGTTGTAACCCGTGAACGCGTGGTCCTGGCTGAAATTATAATCCGATTCGAGACTGACGTAGAAATTCCTGATGGTTTTTCCTTCGGGCAGCAGTTTTACAGACAGTTCCGAGAACAACCTGCCGGCGGGAACATTCGGGATATTGCGCGACCCGTCGACCGCATCGGTAAAACGCGCAATAGTATAGCTAAAGGCATTTTTGAAATGCAGCCAGTCGAGCGGATGCGGGTGAATATCGACGCTGAGCTCGGTGCCGTACAAATTGGCGCTGTGCTGGTTGAAGCGGAAGGCCATCAGCTCATCGCCCGACTCGGGATCAACGATCAGCGAATCTGTGCCGGCGCTGTTCCGGAGTTTCTCGTAAAAGATAAAATCCTGCACATGGTTGTAGAACAGATTTGCCTCGAGCGAAAGATGCATGGTGTTCCACTCCAGGCCACCATCGACCTGGTAGCTGGTTTCACTCTTCAGATCCCGGTCGCCGATCTCGTAGCGGTTGGTTCCTTCATGCGCGCCATTGCTTGCCAGCTCGGCCAGCGAAGGCGCACGGAAGCCGCGGGCGATGTTCAGCTTCAGGTTGAGCGGCTTGCTAACCGCATAGGTCATACCTGCGCTGCCCGATCTATTG
>JAKPBL010000138.1 GCA_029778965.1 Bacteroidota bacterium | reverse complement strand
ACCCTGAGCATTCCCGCCGTTGAGGCGGTCTATCATTTGACTGTTTCTCCCAAATGGTACCAGACCTTTTTGTTTAAAATAGTGCTTGCGCTGGCAGTACTGGGCGCTACCTATTGGGTGATGAGAATCCGGGTTAAAAGCATCAGATCGCAGGCATCGGTTAAACAAAAGATAGCCGAAACGGAAATGGCGGCGCTGAAGGCGCAAATGAACCCGCATTTCATGTTCAATTGCATCAATAGTATTGATGCATTTATTTACAGCAATGATAAATACAACGCCACCTTGTACTTAAACAAGTTTGCTAAGCTGCTCAGGAACATACTCGAACACAGCAAGGAAAATGTAGTGCCGCTGTCAAAAGACATCGAAACGCTGAAGATGTACATTGAGCTGGAAGAGCTTCGGTATGAAGGTAAATTCAACACCTTGTTTGAGATAGCCGACGAGGTATTGACCAATGAAGTGCGGGTACCTCCTTTGATAGTTCAGCCATTTGTGGAGAATGCTATTTTGCACGGACTAAAAAACAGGGCGGGAAACGATGGTATTTTATCTATTAAGTTGGTAACAGGAAACGACGGCATTGAATACTCCATAACTGATAACGGGATCGGCCGACAGGCCGCGGGAAAAATCGCAAGCAGTAAGCTGTCGTCTTATGGAATGCAAATGACCTTTGATCGTATCAGGCTATTTAACCGGGAAGAGACGCCCTCGGTGGAAATTGACGATGTGTTGCACAATGGCGTGGTATCGGGCACCCGGGTGAAAGTAAGACTCAAAACAACTATCAGCCCGCTTAGCCGGCAGTAATATATACAGTATGATCAGAGCTATCATTGTTGACGATGAGCCGAAAGGCCGCCTGGCGCTGCGGGAAAAAATAAAAGCACACTGTCCCACGGTGGAGGTGATCGGTCAGGCCGGCAACGGCCGGGAAGCCATTTCACTGATCGACAAGCTCAAACCTCAACTGCTCTTCCTCGATATAGAAATGCCGCAGATGAACGGGTTCGAGATGCTGCAGCAACTGGAAACGACCGGCTTTTCCATCATCTTCACTACGGCCTACGAGCATTATGCCATCCAGGCCATAAAATATGCGGCGTTTGACTACCTGTTAAAACCCATCAATATTGAAGAGCTGAAAATGGCGGTAAAGCGGCTCGATGCCAAAGGGGAAAGCCACGTGGAAGCCCGGTTGCAATTATTGCAGGACAACCTGGCAACACCGGTTAAAAAACTGCATAAGCTCGCCATACCGACGCTGGAAGGTGTGCTGCTCCTCGATATTCAGAACATCCTCCGGCTTGAAGCGAACAGTAACTACACCAATATATACATGGCCGACAAAACGAAGGTCATCGCTTCCAAAACACTTAAAGACCTTTGTGAGCTTTTGCCGCACGACCTGTTTTTTCGAACGCACCATTCCCATAGTATCAACCTGAATTTCGTTAAGCGGTACATCAAAGGCGACGGCGGCCAGATCGAACTCACAGACGGCTCCTATGTGGAAGTATCCCGTAAGAACAAGGAAGATTTTATACGGGCGATAGGGTTGCTGTAGGCGTGCAGTTCCTCGCCCGCTACCCGAATATCCGCTCCACATTCTTCTCTGCGTAACCCGCGCTTCCTGTCATGCCCTTGCCGCCAATGGCCGTAACGATCCAGGTATTGGGCTCTACTTCTTCATTAAAAATGTCGTGCCCTTTTCGCTGTGCGTAATAGCCGTTCCATTGCTTCGCGATATTCCAGTGCGGCATATTGAACATTCGCTGCGCTTCTTCCAGGATGATGTCGTTTACCATCGGCTTGTTGTCGAAACCCAGCTCACCCGCTACGCGGGCATCGGCGTATTCGTGCGAATCGCCAATGATCATGCTGCCGTCAACCGCCTGCTTGAAAAGAACATGCACACCCCATTTGCGAAAACGCTCGTCGATGACACCGGCATCGAGCTTTTTATAAGAAGGACATTCGTGGAAACTCTCATACCGGCGAATGGAGAGCCCGCCGAGCACCGAGCCTGGCAGTACATATCCTTCCATGGGCGTGGTGCGCATCATTTGCAACTTCGACACTTCGATATCGCTGTTATAAAAGACCGAGGGGTACAAGGCCTGGAAGTCGCGCCCGCTGCAGATGATCACTTTGGCGCCGCGGTGCAGGTTTCCATCGGCCGTTTCCACTTCATTGTAATCGCCCTTGCTGACTACCGACCGAACCAGTTGCTGCGGCTTATAAACAAGGCCAGGCTGCTCTTTCAGGTAGGCCAGCACGGCGTAGATCAGGCGGTCCGGCTCGATGGTGACCTCATCGGGGAAAAATAGCCCGCCGACGCAGTAGGAAGCCCGCAGACCGGGATATTTTTCCAGGCAGACCTCCTTATCGAGCAATTGCGACGCATAACCCTGCTTTTCATTAATGGCGGCCAGCTCTTCGATCAGCGTTTGTTCCACCCTGTTAGAAGCCAGGTAAACGGTGCCGTTCTGCCTGACCGATATATCGAACTTCGACTGGATATCTTTGTATATCTCGAGGCTGCGGCGTCCGAACTGCTGCCATTTACCGCTGCTCATGCCCGAGGGCACGGCCTGGCCGAAATTGCGCACGGTGGCTTCCATGGGTTTTTCGTCTTTTTCGAGCAGCAGCACACGCAACCCTCTTTTCAGGGCATGATAGGCATGAAAGCTGCCGAGGGCGCCGGCGCCCACAATGATACAGTCGAATTGTTCAGATGGCATGACGGGGTATTTTGGGTGAAAAGTAACGCCAGGATGCTGATACAGCGAGCAGTCCCAGTGTGCCGAAGATCAGGCTGAGGCCGATAAAATACGGTAACCAGTTGATATGGGGCGAAAATAATTCCTTATAAAGAATGAGAAAACAGCTACCAAGGTAACCGATCGAATCCATGACATAAAAGAAGAAGCCGATATTGCCGCGCACTTTGCAGGCGGCGATGAACCGTTCAAGAAATAGACATTGAATGGTATTGTAGGCGATGTACAGTCCAATGGTATAACAAACGAAGAGCATCACCGGGTTTCCCCGGCCCTGTTGCAGGAAGAGGGCGCAGACAGCCAGCAGCGCAAACCCGAGCGCCACGGCCTGGTGCTGCCGTTGCAGGCTCGTTGTGTGGTTTCGGATACCCGATAACGTTAGTAATACAAAAAACACCGTAATGGCGGCGAGGGTTTCCATACGGGCGAAGATGGCGGGCGAGGCGCCGGGCACCAGTTGCCCGATCATCTCGATCTCGTAATTGTCTTTTATATCGCGCAAAATGGTAAGCAGCAGGTTGATGAACGCCACGGCGGCCAGTCCCGGGAGATAGGTTTGTAAAATGGCTTTGCGTTCCGCGCTGTTCATGGCGGGGCGCTCGCCCCGGCGCCGTTGGTCTTCCGGCGTGGCCGCCGGTATTTTGTTAAGCAGGTAAACGGAGAAAAACAGCAGCGGTAAGAACAGGCAGCCGGTTACAAAAGGCATCCAGCGATCGGCAACATGGCCCCATTCGATCGTATAACGACCGATGGTTTTCACCATGCCCGAGCTAAAGATAAAATTGATGCTGAGCACCAGGGCTACAAAATCGGTATAGGAACGGCCTTCGATGAAAGAGAATACCAATCCCCAGATCAGCCCGAGGCAGAGCCCGTTGAAAAAAAGAAAAACCGTATTCCACGGCGCGGGCACGAGGGCCAGGAACAGCAGGCAGAGATGGGCCGCACCGATCAGCAAAAGGATATACCGGCCGCGGTGCGCCTTTTTCAGGGAACCGATAAAACGGATGCCGATGAACTTGGCCGTCATATATCCCAGCACCTGGGCCACCACCAGGGCCGATTTCAGTGAAATGCCGAATGCGGTGCTGTCGGCGAAAGCGGCCGCGCTGATGGACTTCCGGAAACCATACATGCAGAAATACGTGCAAAATGCGGCGAAAGCCGCCAGGGCGGGCGGCCCATAAGCCGACCATTTTGAAGAAGCTTCCGGGGGCGATGACATACGGGGCACAAAGCTAGGCGGCCGCTTTTCCCCGGCGGAGATTGGCGTATTATCTTATAGTGACCAGTACGTTATCTTATAATGAATTATGCACATGAATGCATTTTTCCTCTTTTCGTAAACGGGTTTCCTCTTTTCGTAAATCCCGGCAGGATCACCGGGTTAAGTTTGCAGTTTGTTTGAATACAGCATGCTCAAAAGAATCATTCTATTGCTCATAATTGCCGGACAGGCGACCGCGGCCCTTGCACAAACCACTGCTAACCAGCCGCCAAAAAGCCTCGACTCGGTGGTGGTTACCGGCCAGTTCAGGCCCGGTACCCTGCGTAATTCCGCGTATCGCGTAAAAGTGATCTCCAGCGAGCTGATCAGGGCCCGGGGTGTAACCGATATCGGCGGACTCCTGAATAATGAGCTGGGGTATCGCTTCAGCAACGATTATGCATTGGGAGAGACCGACCTGAACATAATGGGCATGGGCGGCAATAATGTGAAGATATTGTTGGACGGTGTACCGCTCGTGGACAGGGGCGGCAACAAACAAAGCCTGAGCCAGATCGATATCAATACCATCGAACGGATCGAACTGGTGGAAGGCCCGATGAGCGTAGTATATGGTACCGATGCGCTGGCCGGCGTCATCAATATCATCACCCGTAAAACAAAAGACAAAAACCAGTTTAATGCCTACGCCAAGCTGCAGGAAGAATCGGTGGGCAATAGCTACAATTTCCTCGACGGCAACGGCCTGCACCAGGCAAGCCTGGGGGGCGACGGCTCTTTCGGTAACTGGCGGGCCGGTCTCAACTTCAGCCGCAACGACTTCGGCGGATGGAAAGGCCAGGCGCCGTTAAGAGCAAAAGACATGAAACCGAAAGAGCAGTGGTTCGGCGGTATCAACGTGGGGTACAGCAAGGATAACCTGAGCGCCAGCTACCGGCTCGACTACCTCAATGAAGATATTTATACACCCGGCAAGTACAATTCAAATAACAATACGGCCCTCGACGCCGATTACATCACCAACCGATATACGCACCAGGCGCAGATCGACTGGCGCCCGACGGCCGACTGGAACTGGTCAACGAGCGTATCGTTCCAGGACTATAAGCGCCGTACCGAAACCTATCTGCTCGACCTGGCAGGCGGTACAAAAACGCCTTCGCTGAACGAGGGCGAATGGGATATATCCACCTTCAGGACCCTGTTCGGCCGTTCGCTGGCTACCTGGCGCATCAATAACCGGCTGTCGTGGCAACCTGGCATTGAATACAAGCGCGACGCCACTACCGGTCAGCGCATCGAAGGCAATCCTGTGATCAGCGATTACGCTTTCTTCAATTCACTGGAATACCAGCCCACGAAAAAATGGCTGATCCGCCCCGGTCTGCGCATCTCGCACAATTCAACCTATAAGGCACCGCCCCTCATTCCTTCGCTGAACCTGAAGTACAGCGTTAACGACAACCTCGACCTGCGTCTTTCGTACGCACGGGGTTTCCGGGCGCCGGCCCTGCGCGAGCTGTATTTCAACTTTCATGACAGCAACCACGACATTGTAGGAAATCCCCACCTGGAAGCGGAGTATTCCAACAGCTTCAACGGCTCACTGAGCTGGCAGATGAAGTCGTCGGAAAAAATGCAAATCAATGCCATGGCCGGCGCATTCTACAATGCGTTCAATAACCGGATCGATATGGCCGTGGGGGCGGGCAACGTCTATACTTATTTTAATATCAGCAAGTATCGCACAGCCGGGTTTACCACCGAGCACCGGATTCATACGAAGCGGCTGGATGCATCGCTGGGCTTCAGCTATATAGCCCGCTACAATGAATTTCACGACTCTGCCAGCCTGAAAGAAACCACCGGGAAGAAATATGCGTGGTCGCCCGAGTTGAACAGTAATATCAGCTACCTGGTTCCGCGTATCAATATCACGGCGGGATTCTATTATAAATTCAATGGCAGGCTGCCGGTATTTGCTGTCGGTACCAACAACAACAACGAGCAGATCATTTACCTGTCTGAAATGGCGGCCTACCACTGGGCCGATTTTACACTCACCAAAACCTTGTTTCAATCGCTGACGCTCCAGGCGGGCGTGAAAAATATCTTCAATGTTACCCGGATACAAAACACGCTGCAGGGCGGCGGCGCGCACAGCAGCAGCGGCCCTTCGCTGATGGCTTATGGCCGCTCGGGCTTCGCAGGTATCCGGTATCAATTCAGTTCAAAACACAAAAATCAATAGTATG
>JAKPBL010000121.1 GCA_029778965.1 Bacteroidota bacterium | reverse complement strand
GCAGCAACCAGCCGGCAGCGTGTGCGAAACCCGTCATATCGTTGTGCTCCACGTAGGTTTTGTAATTGAACGCCACTTTAATGATGCGGCCGAAAATGATAGGATCGATCAGGGAGAACCCGGCGTTGATGCCGGCCAGTAGCAGTGTCAGGAAAACCAGCCATTTATAAGGCTTCAGGTATTGAAATAGAATATTCATGCAGGTAATGGGCAAAAGGCCAAAGATAGTAACAGGCCGCTTTCCGATTTGTTCCGGCCATCAGGCCGAAATACCGGCGCCCCATGTTTTCCGGTCGAGGCTCCGGTATTGGATGGCTTCGGCGATGTGCTCGGGCGCAACGATGTCTTTTCCCGCCAGGTCGGCGATGGTGCGGCTTACTTTGAGTATCCGTTCGAAGGCCCGCGCAGAGAGCCCGAGTTTTTCCATGGCGGCTTTCAGCAACTGGGTGCCGGCCTGGTTGAGGGGAACCAGCTCGCGGGTCAGGCGGCTGCCCATTTGAGCGTTGCAGGCAATGTCCGTTTGCCGGAAACGTTCTGCCTGCCGGAGCCGGGCGGCGACCACCCGTTTCCGGATATCGGCCGATCTTTCCTGTTTCCGCGAAGCCTGCAGATCGTGAAAGCTGGGCGGAACCACCTCCACCTGCAGATCGATCCGGTCAAGCAGTGGGCCGGAGATGCGGTTCAGGTATTTGTGTACCAGGTGGGGGGCACAGGTGCATTCTTTTTCCGGGTGGTTGAAATAACCGCAGGGGCAGGGATTCATGGCCGCAACCAGCATAAAAGAGGCGGGAAACACCAGGCTGGCGTGTGCCCGGGCAATAGACACCTGTCTTTCTTCCAGCGGCTGCCGCAATACCTCCAGCGCCGTTCGCCTGAATTCGGGCAGCTCGTCGAGAAACAGCACCCCGTGATGCGCCAGCGAAATTTCACCCGGCTGCGGAAAACTGCCGCCACCCACCAGGGCCATATCACTGATGGTATGGTGCGGTGCGCGAAAAGGCCGCTGCGTCAGCAGGGGCTGGTGTTGCTGCAGCTTTCCCGCTACGCTGTGGATACGGGTGGTTTCCAGCGCTTCGTGGATCGACAGGGCCGGCAATATCGACGGCAGGCGGCGCGCCAGCATGGTTTTGCCGGCGCCGGGCGCCCCGATAAGCAATACGTTGTGACCGCCCGCCGCGGCGATCTCCATGGCCCGCTTGGTATTTTCCTGCCCGCGCACATCGGCAAAATCGCTGTCGTGCAGCAAGGGCGCCTGCGAAAAATACGATTGTGCATCCACGCGTACGGGTGTGAAAGCGCCGGGCGTCTCCAGCAACTCTACCACCTCTCTCAGGTGCCTCATGCCATACACGGCCAATGGGTCTACCACCGCGGCTTCATTTGCATTGCCTGCTGGTAAGAGCAGGTGCCTGAACTGTTCCTTCCGGCTATTGATGGCGATGGGCAGCGCTCCGCGAATGGACTGGATCGACCCGTCGAGCCCCAGCTCTCCCATCATGACCGTCGATGCCAGCAGTTCCGTATTTTCCAGTTGTCCCGTAGCGGCCAATATGCCGATGGCAATGGGCAGGTCAAAAGCCGACCCGCTTTTGCGGATATTCGCCGGCGCCATGTTCACGATGACCTTGGTGCGCGGCATAAAAAAGCCATTTGATTTGATGGCGCTTTCCACCCGCAAAATGGACTCTTTTACGGCGTTGTCGGGCAGCCCTACCATATAGGTGCTCGTACCCGTGGTTACATTGACCTCGATGGAAATGGTAATGGCGTCGATGCCATATACGGCGCTGCCGAACGTTCGCACTAACATGCCGGCAAATTAGGGGCGTTGCCGCTGCCGAAAAACCGTTATTTAACCCTTTCCGTGATCCATTCTGCCAGCAGGTCGGTAAAAGGATCCACCTCCAGCGCTTCAGCCTTGAAGGGCAGCGGAATAACCACCGACTGGTCGCGCTGTTCGATCTGGAAGGTTTCGGTCAGTGCTTTTCCGCCACCTGTTATCCGCAGCGTTAGCGGGAACCGGCGAAGCGCCTGTTGCTGCTGGATCACGCGCACCCGTAGCTCGTTCTTGCGTTGTGTCCACTGCAATTTCAGTTGCGGATGTCCCGGTACACGCAGCCACTGGTTGAAGAAGTCGCCCAGCGGCCGGCCGCTGCTCTTCTCCATCACCGCCCGGAAATCGTCGGTATCTGCGTTTTTCCCCGCGTAGCCGGCATAATACTCGCGGATGCCGCGCCAGAAGAGACTGTCGCCCAACTGACGGCGTAGCATGTGTAATACCCATCCGCCCTTGGGGTAGCTGTTGGCGTTCAGCAGCTTCATATAATTGGTTTCAAGGCTGTCAACCACCGGCCGCAGCGGCTCCTTATGGTAAAAGGCGATGACCGTTTTTCGCTGCTCCTGTAGCATTTTTTGCAGGGTGTCGGCGCCATACGTCGATTCCATGTAGAGGTTCGTCATATAGGTGGCGAACCCTTCGCTCAGCCAGAGATGGCTCCAGTGCTTTTCGGAGGCGCTGTTCCCGAACCATTGGTGGGCGATCTCGTGCGCCAGCAGGGTTTCTATCTTACGGTTACCTGTAACCGAATTCTCAAAATAGAAGATGCAGCCGGCATTTTCCATGCCGCCGAAAATGGTTTTCGACTGCACATTGGCCAGTTTGCTGAAAGGATAGGGGCCCACGTGCTGAATGAACCAGGGCAGCACATCTACAGCCTGGCCGTAGTCATGGAACCCGTTGTCGCGGTCGGGCGCGAACACCCAGCTCGTTACGGGAATCTGGCCGACAGCGCCGGCGTATCCCACCGCAAATTCGGCGCAGCCGATCACCATTACCTTGGTGGGAATCGGCGTGGTTTCGCGCCAGGCGGTCACGGCCATGCCCGAACCGTCGCGGTACTCTTCCGTCTGTACCCCGTTTGAGATTACCTGGTAGTGTTCGGGAGCGGTTACGCGGAAAGCCACGGTAGCCTTATCTGAAGGATGATCATTGCAGGGTATCCACTGGTGGGCCCGGTTGGGCCAGTTGTCGGCAAAAAAGCAGCGGCGGTTGTATTTGTTACGGGCGATGATAAGCCCGTCGGCAGGTATGCCCTTGTATTGCAACTCCATAATGTGCCTGCCGTTGTTACTAACGGGGATGGCTATCCACTCTGCATGCTGCCGGAAGGGAACCGGCGTTTCGCCGATGGTCACTTCGGTTACCAGCATGCCTTTTCCTTGTGCATCGGGCCCATGCAGGTCCAGCAGCAGGCTATCGCCGCGCAGCACGATGGCCTCGATAACGGCCGCGCCCCGCAACGTATCGTCCCGGTCTGAGAGTTGCAATTGGTACTGGTAATCAATGACGTCGACCCGGCTGTGCCGCTCGGGTGTTTCCTGCGCAAAACTGCGGCTGCAGGTGACCGTTAGTAACAAACAGAAAACAAGGGGCTTCATCGCTGGTTATAATTTATCGAGCAATTCCAATACTTTTTCTCTTTTCAGGATCAGGTAGCCGATACGGTCGTCGCTGATACCGTATAGCCCCACTCGTCGAGCTGGTCGACCATGTCGCCGACCTTGGCCAGCCAGCGACCGGGGGTCTTGGCGGCCTCGGTCGACGCGGTGGAGGGGTCGGCGTGCTCCATCGCCCAGCG
>JAKPBL010000118.1 GCA_029778965.1 Bacteroidota bacterium | reverse complement strand
ATCTTTTCATGCACATCGATCTCTCTCCACAACCGCTGGCGATACACCGCATCATCTTCCCGGATATGCTCGTAGGTCAGCGGAATTCTTTCTTTCACCAGGTTGCGTTCGATCGCGTTGTCGTTGCGCAGCGATTTCTTCACAGCCGGCAATTCAAAAGTGGCTTCCGGTACGACTGCGGGAATAGTGTCCTGGGCAGGCGCCTGGGTCAGTGCAGCAGCATTGCTGGTATTGCTTTTATTGGTGCTTGTTTTCTTGGCAGCCGTTCTCTTCTTGGCCGCACGCGGCTTACGCGACTGCGCATCGGCAGTGGTAGCGAAAAGCCCCATAGCTGCAACAACAAGGCAAAGCTGGATGATACGGTTTTTCATTTTGTGCCAGTTTTTTATCTATGCTTATTTCAGGTTAAAGAACATACCGTTGGGCAGCGTGCGCTCTTTGCCATCGGGTCCTTTTACACGAATCTGATCAAAGTAAACAGTAGAGCCCGGTGTAGCGCGGCCAATGATGGCTGCAGCATTCCCACCCCAGCGTCCGCCGTCATTGGCAGCCTGCTGGTAGGTTTGGAAAGAACCGCCGTTCGCACCGAGGGTATAACCAATTACCTGGTAGGGGGCTTCGAAATCGGAATCAAGCAGTTTCGCGATCACACCACCCATGGCTTTGAAGGTGGCAGCCGGCATGGAACCACCCGACTGGGCGCCTACGAAAGCAGCCGGAAGCGGCAATTGCTTACAACGCATCGGGAAGGAGGTCACTTTGCCATCCACGCTGATCTTGATTTCAGCCATACCGGTTTTGGTAGCTTTCAGGATATAACGATCGCCGCCTGCCGAACTGATGCTGCCACCAGTGAAGTCGACTTTCATCTTTTCCTTACCTGCCGAACCGGCAGAAATGGTTACAGGGTTGTCAACACCCATATAGATCACGTTCATCTTCTCCAGGAAAACCGAAGCGCCTGAAGGAATACCTACGGTATATTTTACGTCTTTGGTAGCCACCTCGGGTTTTCCCGTATTCGGGTCAACGTAGTTCACTACTACTTTAACCGTGTGCTCACCGGCGCCGTTCACGGTTGTTTTGAAAGCGGCGGAACCATCGGCCCCTACGGGTATGTTGGCGCCGTTAATCGAAACCGAAGGCTTTACTTCTGTAGAGTAAGCGCCGATACCGGCTTTGATTTCCAGCTCCTGGCCGGGCATCAGGTAGTTGGAGTTCTGCGAAGCAAAAGCGTCGAATTTGTCGAGCTTGAACTTCACTTTACCGATTTGCTGGTAGTACCGGTCAACCACAATGGCTTCAGAGTTCTTTACATAATTCTGGAACTTATTGAGGATAGTCAGTGCAGCAATGGTCGGCGTCATGTGGAAATAAGCGTCTTTCCAGGCCTTGGCGCCGGTAGAACCGGTTTGAGACTTGGGCGCTTCCAGGTTCAGGGGAAGCGAACGCTCGAACTCTTCGCGGATCTTAGGCTGGTCGGCAGGAACGGTAGCCAGCAGGGCGGTTTTAAACGCCTTCAGCTTCTGCTCCAGTTCATTGCCGTCTTTACCCTCCACAAACATGCGCGTAGAGGCATCGAGGTTGTCTTCGCTGAATTTTTCGTTCGGTGTACCGATGTTCTCGCCTTTAGACTCCTTTTTCAGGCGGGCCTTCAGGTCTTCGATATACTTCGACATATCGTCCGAAAGCTTCTGCGCTTCCTGGGCCTTGGGGGCCCATATTTCGGCGTTGGCTTTTGTTTGGGCGTCGCCCAGTGCTTCAGTAAATGCATCCATTACAGATGCTGATTTTTTATCGGCAACAGCGTTGGCTGTATCGATGCTTGCGTTAACGGTTTTGAAAGCGTTCAGGATTTCAGATGATACGTTCAATGCAAGTAGTGCGGTAAGCACCAGATACATCATGTTGATCATCTTCTGCCTGGGCTCTTTTGGTAAGGCCATGGATCTGGGATTTAAATGTTGTCAATCTGTGTTATCAATGAATAATCGGCTGGTCATTCAACTTATGCACGGCCTTGCATAGCGCTCAGCATATTGCCATATACCTGGTTCAAACGGGTCAGGTTGGTAGCCAGGGCGGCAATCTGCTCTTTGGTTTTGGTTGCATCTTCCACCGAGGTCTGCATCGCTTCAGAAGCTTTTGCCAGGTTACCGTAGAAGTTATTCATTGCTTTCAGATGGTTATTGGTATCGGCCAGCTCCACTTCGTAGATGGCATTCAGTGAACCGAGGTTTTTGCTGAGCACCTGTACCTGGTTGTGGAATTGTTTGGTTGACTCAGACGCATCATTGAATGACTGCATGGTTGCAGCGCTCTTTGTGTACGCATCTTTCATCTGGCCAAGCGCACCGACAGCTTCCTTGGTTTTAGCAGCATAGTCGTTGGTAGCCGCTACCACGTCAGAAACATCTTTCATTTGGTTAACTGTAGAACCCAGTTTGTTGAAACCTTCGCTCAGTTTCTTCAGGTTAGTGGGGGTGATATCAGCTTCCTGCATCATTTTGTCGAGGCTCTGCAAAGCGGGGTTACCATTGGTGCCGCCAGCCATCTTCGGCAGGGCTTCAGCAATAGCAGCCATTTCACCACCGGGAGGCGGCAGCAGGGCATAGATGAGGAAGATGGCCGCTTCGGTCAGCAGACCCACGGTCAGCATGATATCGGCAAACGATTTGTGAAGGATCTTAGCCCAGGCTCCGAAAATTACCACAGCGGCGCCCACGCACACTACAACGTTTACCAGTCTTTCAGTAGATTTAGATGTACCAGCCATTTTGTTTAGTTTTTACTTTTGATAAAGGGTTTAGATAATAGAGTTCCTTGTTGATTTTTCAATCAATTTTTATGCATTAAGATTTTGTCCTTTAGATATCTGCGATAGGCTTATTTTTTGCCCTTGCCCTGTGTGGGTGGCAGGTCGATTACCGTACGGAAGCCGATGTACGACTTGGCAGTGTCCTGGTATTCGTAAGAACGTGTACCGGTCTGCAGGAAGTATCCCACATCTTTCCAGCTACCGCCACGCAATACTTTACGCTTCATACGGGGAGGGTCTGAATCTTTCGCGTTGTAACGGATATCGGGGTTCATGTCGTGCTGGAAGTTGTAACCGCCTTCGTAATACAGCGAAGAGGTCCATTCCGCCACGTTACCTGCCATGTTATACAGGCCGAAATCGTTGGGCCAGTAAGCATCGGCGCGTACTGTGTAGAAACCACCGTCTTCGGGATAGTTACCGCGGCCGGGTTTGAAGTTGGCCAGCAGGCATCCTTTCTTGTTACGGAGATAATAGTTACCCCAGGGGAACATTGATTGTGAACGGCCACCGCGAGCGGCATATTCCCACTCTGACTCTGTAGGCAGGCGGAAGTCTGATTCCTGCGCGCGCTTCTTGCTGGCGAGGAAAGAGTTCAGGTATTGTGTTCTCCATTCGCAGAAAGCAGTCGCCTGGTTCCAGTTCACCCCTACCACCGGGTAGTTGTCGAAAGCAGGGTGAGAGAAATAACGCTTGGTCATCGGCTCATTATACGAATAGGCGAAATCACGGATCCACACCAGCGTATCGGGATAGATACGAATATCACGCTTGGTAATGAACTGGGAACGGGATTTACCCTGGTTCTCGCGCTTGGAGGCTTCTTTATTATCGAAGGTTTCCGAGTGATAGATCAGCTTGGAAGCGTCGATCTCTTTTTTGCCGAAGATCCTGTTCTCGGGAGAAAGGATTAGTTGGTCGATCTTCTCAACAGTGGCTTTATCACCCCACTTGATGGTTTTTGCTTTGTTCCAGTCGACGTAGTCAATACCATCGGCATTTTTCACGAACCCCATCAGCTTGGCAGCGGTGGAGTCGCGCACCCAGTTCACGAACTGGCGGTATTCCATGTTGGTGATTTCGGTTGCATCCATCCAGAAACCGGAAATAGAAACTTGTTTGTTCCTTGCGGTGAACGCAAAGTTGATGTCTTCATCACTGGGCCCCATATGGAAGGTTCCAGGGGGAACGTACACCATGCCGGGAGGTTTCGGCATGGAATATCGGCTACCGGCGGATACACCGTGTAACTGACCATCGTTGGGCAGGCTTCCTTTTGAGCTCTTACCCAGCTTTCCGCAGCTCGCCAGCGTGGACAATGCCGCCAGCGTAAGCAATGTGGACAGGTTTTTCATTTTCATAATATTAAAGGGTAGTGGGCAAATATAATGCTTTGTCAACATCGGCTTTCCTTGTTTATAGTTTTGTTCGGTTTTCCATCTTCCACTATGTCGGCCTCGGATTTTAACGGTCATTTAGCTGTGATTATTGCATTTCTGCGAAAATTACCCCCTTTGTGGCAGCTTTCGGAGGCATGATCTGCTCCAGCATTTCAATAACCGTTGTCACCGGTCGGCGACAGGCATAGTTCTGGCAAACGTAAATTTTCGTATCGGGATTGGGTATTTTATCGCGTAAAAGCGGGAAATCGCGGTTCTCTTGGGTAGCTGATTGTACGATGCAACAGGGGATAAAATTAGCTAATATTTCCTTTCGCCGCGCTGCCGCCTCCGGCCCCACCACTACGATCTCCGTTGTTCCCAGCTCTTTTTTCATCAATTCAGCAGCCCATACACCGAACGAAGACGGATAATGCACAATAGCCTGCCCCATCGCCGCCAGCATATTTTCAGCTCTTTTCCGCCATTCGGGGCGGTCAAATACCACTCCCAGGTACTGCAGGTTGGCCAGCATCACTGCATTACCCGAGGGCTGGGCGCCATCGTATACTTCCCGCTTCCGCACAATTATACCCGGTTGCCCTTGCTTTGTATAGTAGAATAAGGCATTGCCCTCTTCCCCAAAATCGCTGATAACCCGTAGCGTCAGCCGTTCGGCCACCCGCAGATAATCGGGGTTTCCGGTGATTTCCTGCAAAGAGATCAAAGCCTGTACCAGATAAGCGTAGTCATCCAAAAAACCGGCAAACCTGGCCACGCCCGCTTTGTAGGTATGCAGCAGTCCGCCTGCCCCATCGTCAAAAGCCGACAGCATCCAGTCCATGTTCCGGGTAGCAAGCGTCCGGTAGCGTTCATTTCCCGTGGCGGCATACACACGGCAGCAAGCGGTATTCGCCAGGGCGTTCCACGACAGCAATTGTTTGTCGTCCAGCCCCGGCCGCACCCGTGTTGCCCGCCGCGCCAGCAGCCGGTCCCTGATCGAAGCCAGCTTCACCGCCCATTCGGCCGCGGCAAGCCCGTTTTCGGCCAGCCAACCGGCGGCATCGCGAACACCGGTTAGTATATTTACCCCTTCCCAATTGCCTTCTGCGCCGATACCATACCAGCTCGCGGCCAGGCCTGCGTCTTCTCCCAGCACCTCCTGAACTTCACCCAATTCCCATACATAAAACCGGCCCTCCTCCCCTTCCGAATCGGCATCAAGGGCGGCGTAAAAACCGCCTTCGGGCGATAACAGCTCCCGCTCCAGGAAATCCATGGTCTGGTTAATGGCAAACCGGTATTTTTCATCTCCCGTCAGTTGCCAGGCGTCACAAAGCACGCCCAGGAACAGGGCCTGGTCGTACAGCATTTTCTCAAAATGGGGTACCAGCCAGGTCGCATCGGTACTGTACCGGGCCAGCCCGCCACCCAACTGGTCATAGATGCCGCCATGCAGCATGGCATCGATGCTCAGCAGGGCCTGCTGCCGGGCAGCGGCGTCGCCCCAGAAATGATCGTACCGCAGCAGGTAGGCAATACTGTTGGTTTGCGGAAATTTCGGGGCGGTACCAAACCCGCCCCATTTGCGGTCAGCACTCTTCAGCAGCGCGGCAGCGATATCGTGCAGCGACTGTGCCGAAAAGAGACCGTCGCTACCGGCGGCACTGCCGCCAAATGCATTGGCCTGCTCCAGGTGAAGCGTCATACTGTTGGCCTGCGAACGGATATCGGTCCGCCGGTCGCGCCAGCCGTTTGCCACCCCGTGCAGTACATCCATCCACGAAGCCCGCTGGTGAACCGCCTTCGGCGGATAATAGGTTCCTCCGTAAAATGGCTTGCCATCGGGCGTGAGGAAAACGTTCAGCGGCCAGCCGCCGCTGCCAGTCATCACCTGCACCGCATCCATATAAATATGGTCGATGTCGGGCCGCTCTTCACGATCCACCTTAATGTTTACAAAATGTTCATTCATGAAGTCCGCCACAGCCTTGTTCTCAAAGCTTTCCCGCTCCATCACATGACACCAGTGACAGGCGGCGTATCCGATACTGACCAGTATCGGCAGGTCTTTTTCCCTTGCCAGATTCAGTGCTTCCTCTCCCCATGGATACCAATCGACCGGGTTATGTGCATGCTGAAGCAGGTAAGGGCTTGATTCGCTGGCGAGACGATTCATGCTTGGTTCAAAGTAAAAAATCAAAAAACAAAAGTCAAAATAGCTTCATGCAGGCGGGGAGTGGTTCGTAGATTTGGCGTGAATATCTGCATTTTTTGACCAATCGGTTCCGTGAATGCGTCGATTTAAGATTTTGTTGACAATCGCGCGGGTCGGCTTGCTTTGTTACGCCGGCACAGCCGCCGCACAGTCTTCGGCCGAATTGCTTGCACGCAGTGATAGCTTTAGTTTCTATTTCCCATTTAACAGCGATACGATCAGCGCCTCACAAACGGAAAACGCCGCGCCGCTGCTGACACGTATCAGGAAAGGATCAGTTGATTCTGTGAGCATCCAGGCCTTTGCCGACAGCGCCGGCGCCGTTCCCTTTAACAGGCTGCTGTCGCAAAAAAGAATGGAACGGGTGCTGCAACTGATCGGGGCCACGGCAAACGACGCCGGTTTTTCTGTCAGACAAGTGGCGTGGGGTGAAGAAAAAGCGGGACGGCTACCCGGCGATTCGCTCGATCGCCGGGTAGACCTGGCTGTATACTGGAAAGAAAAACCGGTGGTTGACAATATTATGGTTTTATCAGACCTGCATTTTATGCCCGACCGGGCTGTACTGCAGCCTTCCAGCATGGGCGCGCTGGAAAATTATGGTCGCTTACTGGCTGCCTACCGCAACCGGCTCGTCGAAATACGCGGACATGTAAACTATCAATTCAGGAAATTGCCGGTAACTCATCCCTATTTCAAGCTGTCGGAAGCCCGTGCGAAACTGGTGGCCGACTATCTCGTTGAACAGGGGCACCGGCCGGAACTGATCAAAGCCGTCGGGATGGGCAACTGGCAGCCTGCCGTTCCCGATGCGCGCACAGTACCGGAAAAAGAAAGTAATATGCGGGTGGAAATCGTCATTTATCAATAACCCGCCGCCATTATGCGATGCCTCTGCCTGCTACTGCTTTTTTTCACCGCCGCCGGAAACGCTCAAACACCGGCTTCGAAAATCATATCGCTCGATCCCGCTTTTGATAAGCTGGTGTCTCCCGACGCTATCATGGAAATACTGGCGGAAGGATTTCAATGGGCCGAAGGACCGGTATGGGTCAAAGACAGCGCATTCCTGTTGTTTTCAGATGTGAAGCAGAACACCATTTTCAGATGGAAAGACGGTGAAGGATTGCGTGTTTTCCTAAGGCCTTCGGGTTATACCGGCATTTTGCCTTACAGCGCTGAGCCCGGCAGCAACGGGCTTACCATTAACCAGGCCGGAGAACTGGTAAGCTGCGAACATGGCGACCGCCGCATTGCCGCCATGCCTTTTAAACAAGGCGGTAAAAGAACCCTGGCCGATAATTACCAGGGCAAAAGATTGAACAGCCCCAACGATATCGTGCAGGGTAAAAACGGCGACTACTATTTTACCGATCCCGGTTACGGATTACCGGCGGGAGAAAAAAGCATACCCATGGGTCTGTACCGGCTGACCGCCGCCGGCAAAGTGGAATTGATAGACGTATATGCAGCTCCGAACGGCGTAGCGCTGTCGGCCGATGGAAAAAAATTATACCTCGCGCAAAGCGATGGGCAAAAGCCGGTGATCATGGAATACCAGTTGCGTGCAGACGGCAGCCTTGGTGGCAAACGACTTTTTTTCGATGCGTCGGCGCTGCAACGGCAGGGCTTGCAGGGCGCGCCCGACGGGCTCAAACTCGATCTTCGGGGTAATGTATTCAGCAGCGGGCCGGGTGGCATTATTGTGCTGAACCCTGCGGGTAAACTGATCGGGCGGATAGAAACGGGCGACCAGACCTCGAACTGTGCCTGGGGTGATGACGGCAGTTCATTATATTTAACCGTTAACAGTCGCCTGTGCCGGATCAAAACCAACACCAGGGGCTTTTGAAGCCTGAAAAAATCGTTCGACGGTGAAACCATACCGGGTACTGCTGGCAGCCGTCTGCTTCCAGTTGCTATATCATTCTTTCTTTTTTATTTTCCTGGTTTCCCTGTACCGGGGAATGCAGGTGCCCTGGTTCAGCACGGCCTTTGTATTTGCACTGCTTGTTTTCTTTTTCTTACCCGCGCTTACCTTGCTGGCGCTTGTAAAAAGCAAAGCAGTTGGCAGGAGCCTGGTGCTGCTGGTCAACAGCTTCCTGTTTCTGCTGTTCACCTTTAAGTTACTGACCGGCATCAATACCACTCCGGCAGAGAAAACACTTCTTCCGCTCCGTTTATTGCTGGTACTGGTATGCCTGACCATCATACTGATCGCACTTCAAAAAAAGCTTACCCGCAAATGGGTGCAGCAACAACGCCGCCGTTGGTAACCCGGGGCGGCAGCCATACCCCGAACAGTTGTTAAGCAACCGCCTGCACCAACTGGCGGGCTTTGGCCACCAGGCCTTCCAGCGATGCTGCATTGTGCGAGCCTGCTTTCACCAGCGCCGACCCGATGCCGAAAGCCACCGCACCGGCGGCTTTAAATGCAGCGATATTATCGACCGTTACGCCGCCGGTGGGCATCAGGGGAATTTGGTCCAGCGGGGCTTTGAGGTTCCTGAAATAAGAAGGGTCGGCAGCAGGAAACACCTTGATGATCTGTCCGCCGGCTTTATAAGCATGCACGATTTCGGTAGGGGTGTATGCGCCCGGCATGCTCAGCACGCCTGAAGCCAG
>JAKPBL010000085.1 GCA_029778965.1 Bacteroidota bacterium | reverse complement strand
CGGTTGGATCCGTCGAGCATGATGCCCGTGGTGTTTTTCAGGAAACGGTTGCCGATCATGGTGCAGTCGTTGATTTCTTTCAGCAGCAGTCCATAGGCGGCGTCGCCCCAGTTCTCGGCAAAAACATTGTTCATCATGACCACTTCTTTGGTGAACATCACGGCTATGCCGGCGCCGTTTCTCCGGAAATAATTACTGATATAGGCATCCTTTCCCGAGAACATGAAATGCAACCCATAACGAAGGTTGTCTTCGGAAATGTTCCGCCAGATCACCGACCCGGTTACGAACTCGAAATAGATACCGTCGCGGTGACCGGAGATATAATTGCCGATCAGTTGAAGGCTGTCGCTTTTCCAGCAGTGGATGCCGTTGCCCGAGCGGTTCTCCGTTTTTTCCCTGGCAGTGATCCGGTTGTTCCTGACGATGCAATGCCGGCTGTATTGCAAATAAATGCCGAAGAAATTATCGACCAGCTCATTGTTTTCTATCGTTACTCTCTTCGAGTCATATATTTTGATGCCACCGGGATCGTCGAGCGTTCCCTTGCCGGAGTTTTGAATACGAAATCCGCTGATGGTTACCCCGTCGGCTTTGACCGACAGCACTTCGTAGCGGAAATCGCCATCGATGACCGGCTTGTTGCGTCCCAGCAGGTAAACCCGTTTCCGGACAATGATATTGCCCTCCCGGTAGTGACCACCTGTTACGATGATGCTATCGCCGTCTGCGGCGGCGGCAAGCGCCTGGCCGATGCCCTGGTAGGGCTGTTGTTTTCCTACAAAAAGGGTACGGGCGGCAACGGGCGCGGCAAACGACAATAACAGAAAGACCAGGGCGGTAGCCCCTGTTTTTCCATTAATGTGCATGACTTTCATTCTTCGTTATCCGGCCTCGCCATTCGGCCCAGCTTTCTGCCGGCGCCAGTTCTTTGGCGAAACCTGCGGCCTCTTCGCGGGTGCGGAACGCGGCTGTATTGCCTCCCATGGGGCTTTTAATGGCGGGAAGCTCAACAAACCAGGCGGTGGTTGCATCGATCAGCACATTGTCGCCCGCATAATCGTTCACATAGTAGTGTTTTACCACGCCGGGTTCCTGTTCTTTTTCAAAGGCCAGCATGCAGTGAAGGTCGTCAAATTTGTACGTACGTCCTTTCGCCGTGGTAATTTCTGTTGCCAGCCGGCCGTCGGAAATGGTCATCTTACAGAAGTCGCAGGCATCTTTGTTGAGCTGTATGGGAACCGGCGCTGCGGGGCTGCAGCCGGTCAAGCCTGCAAACAGCCCGCACAGCAGAATAGCCATAACCAATTGCCGGTTTTTTCCCATGCGCTTTGCCAGCCTGGTTTCCAGCACTACTGCCGCCAGCACCAGCACCCCGGCGCCGATGAAAAGCCATCCGCCTATATCCGGCATGGAGAAAGCGCCGAAATTCAGCAGTTGCTTGAAGCCGATCAGCGGGGGCTGGTAGGCCATTCCCGGAACAACGATGGCTGCATTGGGGTCGAGGTTGTGGCCATAGTTGTATTCCCATCGCCAGAAATCGACCATGGCGACGATGCCGAACAGCACGAATAGTCCAAAGCAGGCATAGAGCCATTTCCTGTTGTTCCGGAGAGCGGCAACCAGGAACAGCAATGCGTAGAAACCGATTAAAAACGGAAGTATGGTGAACTCGATAAAGTCGTTCGAATGAAGGGTTTTCATCCCGATATAGTGATTCAGGCCGTTGATGATATCAACGTCGCCGCCGATTCCGCCGGATCTGATCTGCAGCATCAATCCTTCGGGGTATTGAGGTGCTTGCAGATCGATCCGCCAGATGGGCACGAATATCGATATGCCCAGTAATACCGCTGCGATAACAAGAAGCAGGCGCGAGGGTATTGACATGATTTACTTATTTGTTTTCAGCAGCGGGGTTCACACCGATGCTGGAGGTGATAGGTACATTGCTTCCTTTGGGAGATACACGAACATATCCCTGCATTTCCTGGTGCAATGCCGAACAGAAGTCGGTGCAATAGAAAGGAATAATGCCTGCTCTGTCCGGCACCCATTTCAGTGTCAGGGTTTCGCCGGGCATGATCAACAGCTCGGCGTTATTGCTGCCCTTGATGCCGAAGCCATGCGGTACGTCCCAGTCCTGCTCCAGGTTGGTTACATGGAAATAGACGTCGTCGCCCACCTGTATGCCTTCGATATTGTCGGGCGCCAGGTGCGAGCGGATGGCAGTCATATATACATGTACGGTATTGCCTTCGCGAACCACCCTGGCCTGCGCTTCTCCGGGTGTTTTATACGGATGTTTGTTGGCATTGATATCGTAGATCTTGGCCTGTGTTTCCTTGATCAGCGAACCGGGTACCGCCTGGGCATAGTGGGGTTCACCGATGGTGGGGAAGTCGAGGATAAGCTGCATTTTATCGCCGCTGATATCATAGAGCTGTGCGCTCTGCGCCAGTTCGGGACCGGTGGGCAGGTAACGGTCTTTGGTGATCTTGTTGTAAGCGACCAGGTATTTGCCGAACGGCTTCTTGGTATTACCGCCGGGCACCATCAGGTGACCCACTGAATAGTAAGTGGGAACACGGTCAAGCACTTTCAGGTCTTTGATGTTCCATTTTACCACTTCCGAAGAAACGAAGAAGGAGGTATAGGCGTTGCCTTTGTCGTCGAATTCGGTATGCAGGGGGCCGAGGCCGGGCTTCTGTACTTCGCCGTAAAGGGCCGACTCGTACTTCACTACCGGGATGCCGCCGTATTTTTCGGCCTCAAAGTCTTTGGCGGCGATGGCCTTTTGCAATTTGTCGAAGCTGAAAACGGGGAGCAGCGCGGCAAGTTTACCACTGCCTACAATGTATTCGCCGGTAGGGTCCACATCGCAGCCGTGGGGCGATTTGGGGCAGGGAATGAAATACACGAGGTCGTCGAACTGGGTTACGTCCAGCACGGTGACTTCTGTTCTTATTTCAGATTTACCGGTTTGGGTGGCTTCGTCGAATACGTTGTGCGCATATTTCACTTTTTGCTTTTCGCCCTTGCCTGCCTTGATGTATTCTTCAGCTTTTTTCCAGTTAACGGCCATGATGAAATCCTTGTCGTGCTTGGAAGCGTTTACTTCCAGCAGGGTATTGGCCTGTTCGGTATTGTAGCTGCTGAAGAAGAACCAGCCGTTCGATTTCCCTTTTCCGGCGCGTGCCAGGTCGAAATCGATGCCGGGGGTCTTCAACTGAAAAGCGATGTTCATGGCGCCGGTTTGCTTGTCGATGCTGACAAAGCTGAGGTGGCCTTTGAAGTTCTCCTTGTAGGTACTGATGGGTACATCACCGTTTGCATTGTCGGGCGGTACGCTGAAACGGGTACCGGCTACAATATACTCGGAGTTTTCTGTGCCGAAGGGTGAACTGTGGTTACCACCGCTGTTGGGCAACTCAATCACTTCTGCGGTGCGGAATGTTTTCAGGTCGATCCGTGCCAGCCGCGGCGTATTATTGCCGTTTACGAACACCCATTTGCCGTCGGCAACGCCATCGGTCATAGACATTTCAACGTGGTGCAGATCGTCCCACGGAACGAATCCGTGCGATGTATTCAGCATGGGCTTGGTTTCCTCGCTGTAACCCCAGCCTTTTTCGGGGTCAACTGAAAAAACGGGGATAACGCGCAGCAATCGCCCTGAAGGCAGTCCGTAGACCGACAACTGGCCGCTGAATCCACCCGATACAAAATTGTAGAATTCGTCGTACTGTCCGGGCGCCACGTATGTTTTGGAGGCCGCGTCGCCGCTTACGGCAGTACCTGCGTTTTTGGGTTTACACCCTATGACCAGTGAGCAGCAGGCTGCTGCAATCACACCGGTCATGATCCTGGTATTCTTCATCCTGTTAGATTTAGTCGATTTATGGTTTGGTTGTTATTTTGCGCCGTCTACTTGTCGCATGTATTCCAGTATCTCCCGGGCCTCTTCGTCGCCGAGGTTCTGGTTAGGCATGCGTACCAGACAAAGCTCCAGCATAGCCTGGGCTTCGGGGTCTTTCTCGATCATAGCGTCGGGATTCGTGATGAAGTTCATGATCCACGGCGCCGTTCTGCGTTCGGTAACGCCTTTCCAGCCCGGGCCAACCAGCTTTTCGTCGGTTTGCTTGTGGCAGGAATTACATTTGGTGGCAGAAATGGCTTTACCTTTGTCGGCCATTGCCTGGTCGATCGGACCCAGTTTTACATTGCTGTCGTCAAATTTTCCCTCCCCCCGTTTGGGATCGTAATCGGCGGGACCGGCGCCCGCTGCGGGCGACTGGGTGGCCGATGTTCCCGAAGGATTGCTATGATTGGCAGGTTCAGAATTGCCGCAGGCAGCCAATATGCCAATCGCAGCAACCATAGTGGTGATGGTGATAACCGACTTATTCATGTTGTTTTCTATTGGTGTTCCGGCAAAGCTATCCGGCCGCGGGCGCTGTGGAATATGATTTAAGTCATAGTCAAGGCGGTTTCTATACTTTATTTTTGCAGCCATTCAGCCGATGAAAAGAAACGAGCATATAGCACCCCTATCGCGTGATCACCACCTGGGGCTTCTTTTTTGCTGGAAGATCAAAGAAGGGCTTCGCCGGAATATTGACACGGCGCGGTTGATAAAATATGTGCGGCATTTCTGGTCGGCGCATTTGCAGCAGCATTTTGACGAAGAAGAAGCCTTGCTGTTCGTGCTGCCGGGCGATGCTTTTTGTGAGCGTGCCAGGCAGGAGCACCGGCAGATAGCCGAGCTGATAAACAGCACCGGGTCGCCTGAAAAGGACCTCGCATTGCTGGGCGAGCTGGCGCAGCAACTCGATAACCACATCCGTTTTGAAGAGCGGGTATTGTTCCCGCACCTGGAAAACAGCCTTTCGCCCGACCTGCTGCAAAACATCGGCGATAAGTTGCACCACCTGCACGCCAGCCACCCCGACGATCACTACCCCGACGAGTTCTGGGGAAAGGCATTCTGATCCATACTATTAGTCCCCGCGCTTCGTTATTGGAATGATTTTCAATAACGAACCCCTGTATATATTTGTGCTTATGCTACCTGATACCCCCCTTATAAAGGCGATTCAGCAAAAGGATTTTGTGCTGGCGGAACAGCTTCTCCAAAGCGGCGAGGGCATTCCCGGTACGGTGAACGAATTCGACCGGCGGCAGTTGTACGACGCTCTTTTACGCAATAAAGGCTACCGGATCATGGAGATCTTCCTGGAGCAGGGAACTATCAATAGAGACGTTTACGAATACGACTCTTTCAGAAGCACGTTTTTCGAAACGCTGTTCAGCTATATAACGGCTGACGACCAGTCGGTACAGTTCGTGAAAGACCTGGCAGCCAGGCTGGAAAACCTGAACGACGAAGTGGAGGGACATACGCTGCTGAGTTTTGCGCTGGAATGCAAGGCGCAGCCCGCCTTTATCCAGGCGCTGGTGGATGCCGGGCTGCGCACCGACTATAAGAATACCGCGCAGGATAACCTGATCGTCCAGGCGACACGCATTAACATGATCCCGCCCGAGCGGCAACAGGCGTATCTCGATATCTTCCTCAAAGCAGGTGTTGACCCGCAGGAGACCAATGTGGTAAAGCAAACTGCGCTGCACGTTGCCATAGAGCGCGACAAGCCGCATTTGCTCGATATCCTGCTCGCGAATGGCGCCGAGCCCAACCTGCAGGACAACAAGGGCAACTCCGCTTTTTACTATGCACTGGCCCATAAGTTCGATCCTGCCATATATTCGGTACTGGCGGCACATACCCCAGCCGATTTCATGCAGCGGAACAACGAAGGCCAAACCATCCTTTCCGACTTCCTGCGTATGATGCAGGGCGGGCAGAAAGATATGGAGCTGCTGGGACTATTGTTGCGCGACGGCGCCAGCCTGGAAGAATCGGCGCCTTATTACTCGAACGATAAATCGGGCTGGGACTGGATCATAGAAAAGTCGGTCGATGTGCTGCAACTGGCCTTGCAGGCAACCGGTAAAGACGTGAATGAACCCGACAATGAGGGTAACACCCTCCTGCACAAAGTGGCCGCTATCGATTGCAATTATTCACAGGAAACAGCCAAGAACCTGTATAAAAAATCGAAGCTGTTGCTGGAAAAAGGCGCCGATGTTTCGCTCACCAACAACAAAGATGAAACAGCGATGGACCTCGCGGTAAAAGACAACCTGAAGGGAAAGCTGGTGGAGCTGCTGCTCCATGCAAAAAAATAATTCAACCTGTAAAAACTAGTGTAGTATGTCGATGTCGTTTATACTTGCCTGTGAGGGCGGAAAAAGAAAGATAGCAGAGCTGTTGCTGGCCAACAAGGAAGTGGATGTGAAATATACCGATGAAAAAGGCCGTACCGCCCTGCATTATGCCGCCCACCAGGGTTACCTCGACCTCTTAAAGCTGCTGCTGGCCGAAGGCGCCGACATCGACTACGAAGACCACCAGGGTGAAACCCCGCTTTTCTTTGCCCTGCTGCAGAAGCAAAAACAAACAGCTACCTACCTCTTGCAGGAGGGGGCACGCACCAATATCAATGACCTGAACGGAAACAGCCTGCTGCACCTGGCGGCGCAAACGGGACAAACCGAGATCGTCCAGGCACTGCTCGACAGGGGTGTGGAGGTGAATCTCGAAAACAACCAGGCAGAAACGGCCCTGCTGGTAGCAGCCGCGTGGCGTCATACGGAGGTGGTAAAGCTGCTGTTAAGACAGGGAGCCACGGTCGACGTCACCAACAAGCAGGGCGATACGCCTTTGTTCTTTGCCATCCGGTCGCGACAGTTGCCGATGGTAGAACTGCTGCTTGATAACGGCGCGAATGTGAACCAGGTGAACCATGCGGGTGAAACGCCTTTGTTGCTGGCTTGTTATGATACCAACCGTGCGTTGGTGAAGCTGCTGATCGATCGCGGTGCGGCGGTGTCTGCAACCTCAAAATCAGGGCTTTCGCCCATCTGGTATGCCTGCGCGAATAACCAGAAAGAGATCGTTGCCCTGTTCCTGGATCACGGGCTCGATGTGAATACCGCACGTCCGCTATCGGGCGCCACCGATTCAATGAATGCCTATCTCGATTGGGTGGAAACGACCAACTCCATTTCCGCTCAAAGCAGCTTCTCGTTGAATACCACCTACGAGTATGGGGGTGAAAGCCTGCTGCACCTGGCCGTGAAAAGCGGTCACATGAGCATGATCAAATTGTTGCTGGAACGCGGCGCCGATATCAACCGGCAGGATGAGTCGGGCAATACGGCCCTGCACTATGCGGCTGCCAATGGGAAAAAGGACGCTGTCAAATACCTGCTGGAGCAGGGCGCCGACACAACCGTGGTGAATGTAAAAGAGCAGAAGGCGATAGATTATTCGAACATCAAAGGATTTAACGAGATCACGCAACTGATCTTGCAGTATAGCCCCGCGGGAACAACCGTGCAGCCGCTTGCCGCCGAACAGCCGGCAACAGCCGCTTCCACCGCTTCTTCATCGATGGAAGACAAAAAGAAAGCCCTGCTCGACCTGAAAGACCTGCTCGATGCGGGGATACTGACCCAGGATGAGTTTGATGAGCAGAAGAAAAAAATACTCGGATAAAGCGCTGTTATTTCCCTCCGAAGCCCTGTTTCCAATTGGGCAAATATTTTACTCTATTTAGCAAATTTTGGAAATGCTGCTGAGTAATCGTCCGTCTATATTTGAATCGTTAAAATAGACTAAGCCATTTTAAATTTTAATGTGACGATGTGCGCTGTATAAAACAATACAGAAGTTAACGATTGCGGAATATGCCATAGGCGGGGACCATAACTGCCGGAACTCTAATCGGGTCCGCCGTATTCCTATTCTTATTCCGGCTTTCAAAAAAAATACCGTATTAATTCTTAATGAAGGAACAGGGCTCCGCTGCTGAGGTTGCGGGGGCACACAACGC
>JAKPBL010000060.1 GCA_029778965.1 Bacteroidota bacterium | reverse complement strand
TACAAGACCTCGAAGCGCTTTTCGTTGAAATGCGCAAAGGTGAATTCCTGCCCTATTTTATTGTATCGGCCCGCGCAAAAAGCGATACCGAAATTTATATAAAGCTGGAAGGCGTCGACAGCCGTGAAGCAGCGCTGAAACTCAACCAGCGACCGGTGTGGCTGGAGGAATCCGACTTCAAACGGTTTGCTTCTGCCTCGGCTTCGATTTCCCTGCTGGGTTTTTCGGTTATACATGGAAGTGAGAACCTGGGTGAAATACGGGAAGTGATCGAGCAGCCGCACCAGGTGCTCTGTCGAATCGACCTCAACGGCAAGGAGGCCCTGCTGCCGGTAAATGAGAGCACGCTTGTGAAAGTGGATCAGCCGGCCAGGCTCGTTTACCTGGATCTACCTGACGGACTGCTGGATCTCTACGCCTGAGAGCCAACCCGTCGGGTGCCACCCGACGGGTGGAGTTCCAGGGCGAATGGTTGGTGCCCGAGGCCCAGCAATTTTTCCATCTGAAAGTGATGGCGTTCATTGTGCGCTACCAGGAATGACAGCAGGTCGCCCAGCGGCAGCTTTATCCACCGCGCGATGCTTATCGGGATGCGGATCGCTTTCATATCCACCCCTGCCGCACGATCAAGTGTGTCGAGCAATCGACGCTGGTGGCTCGAAAACTCGGCGAGTACTGCCGCCGCATTCATATCCCGAGCGGGTGAATGGTCTTTGAAAGCTTTCATTTTGAGCCCGACGGCCTCGTTTTTCGGCAACATCGACCGGGTAAGGTAGGCACCCAGCCAGCCGGGGTTATACTCGCCCAGCGGTTGCGCGCCGGCGCTGGCCATCCGCTGCTCTATTATCGGGAAATAATACCGGTAGTAACTGTTCAGGTGTTCCAGCACCTGGAGACAGTTCCAGCGGCCGGGACCATCGGTCGTTTCCAATGCCTCCCTGCTGTAGTGTTGCTGCAGATCGTTGGTGAAATCAAGCAATTGCAGCGAACTGTCTTTGAGCGACCCGAGAAAAATAGCTGTCTGCATACTGAAAATTTTCTCAAAACTACAGGCCCGGCCGCGACCCGATCTTGGCGCAGACCAAGATTTTCAGGACAGCTTCACCGTACCCAGCAGTTTGCTGAAGGTGGTAGCGTCGATACCAAGATAGGAGGCGAGGTATTTGTGCGGCACAAGCTGCAATATATGCGGGCTTCTCGTTAACAGCGTTCTGAACTTTTCTTCGGCGCTATATACCATCAACTCAATTTGCCGCTCGAGCGTACCTGCGCATACCATGCACAGCGAGCGGTACATCATCTCGGCAAGACAGGGATGTTTGCGGCGAAGCGTTTCCATTTGCCGGTAGCTGGTGCGCAGAAAACGGCTGGCGGTCAGCGTTTCCAGGTAATAGCGGCTCGGCTGCTGCAATAAAAAGCTGTCGATGATCCCCGAAAAAGAACGGGCATAGGTGAACACGACGGTCGCCTCTTTGTCGAGGTGCAAATGATAGCCCCGCTGTACGCCGTCAATTACCCAGTACAGGTATTTCTCCGTTTCGCCTGCCGCCGTCAGTATCTCCTTGCGCTTATGGTTGACGGGCACCCAGATCGATTGCATATCGGTCCAGGCTTCGTCGGTCAACGGGTATATCGCCTGCAGGTGGTTTTTGAGCGCGTCCATGCGGTGAAGATAGCTTTTACCCGTCGGGTGGCACCCGTCAGGTGCCACCCGACGGGTGTATATTTGGTGAGATGATCGCGCATTTTGACCTGGACGCTTTTTTTGTATCGGTGGAGATACTGCTGAACCCGGCCCTCAAAGGATTGCCGCTGGCGGTGGGTGGTCACAGCGATCGCGGCGTGGTGGCGGCCTGCAGCTACGAGGCGCGTAAATACGGGGTGCACTCGGCCATGCCCATGCGCAAGGCAAAGCAGTTGTGCCCGGTGCTGACGGTGGTGCCCGCCACCCGCGGCGCCTACAGTAAATACTCGCGCATCGTTACCGAAATGATAGCCGAAAAAGCGCCGTTGTTTGAAAAGGCAAGCATCGACGAGTTTTACATCGACCTCTCGGGCATGGACCGTTATTTCAATCCGCTCGACTGGACCATCGGTCTGCGGCAGCAGATCATCGATACCACCCGGCTGCCTATTTCTTTCGGCATGAGCAGCA
>JAKPBL010000056.1 GCA_029778965.1 Bacteroidota bacterium | reverse complement strand
GACCTGGCCGAAATGAAAGAATATGAGATACCGGAAATCGACCTGGTGATCGTTGACCTGTATCCGTTCGAAGAAACCGTGGCCAATACCAGCGACGAGCAGGCCATCATCGAGAAGATCGATATCGGCGGACCATCCATGATCAGGGGCGCCGCCAAGAACCACCGCGATGTAGTGGTGATCGCTTCCAGGCAGGACTATGGTTTTCTTGAACAACTGTTGCGCGACCAGGAGGGGCACACCAGCCTGGGGCAACGCCGTCATTTTGCCGCTAAAGCTTTTGAGGTATGCGCGCATTACGATGTAGCCATATCCCAATACTTCACGCCCGGCCTCAACAACTATTTCCTGGCTTCGGTACCATCGCCCAAGAGCATGCGTTATGGTGAAAACCCGCACCAGCAGGGTGTTTTCTATGGTGCGCTCGATGAGCTGTTCAACCAGCTTAACGGCAAAGAGCTTTCTTATAACAACCTCGTGGATGTGGATGCGGCGCTGCAGCTCATACGCGAATTCGATATCGCCGGCGGACCCGTTTTTGCCATCATCAAACACACGAATGTATGTGGCGTTGCCTGCCGCCATACCGTGAAAGACGCCTGGAATGCCGCCCTCGCGGGCGATCCCGAAAGCGCTTTCGGTGGCGTGCTGGTGTGCAATACCGCCATCGATGCAGCTACTGCCAATGCCATCAACGAAATATTTTTTGAAGTGCTGATCGCACCTTCTTTTGAAGATGCCGCGCTCAATATCCTGCGTTCAAAAAAGAACCGCATTCTCTTACAGCAGAAAAAACAACCGGAAAGCACCTACCAGTTTAAATCGGTGCTGAACGGCGTACTGATGCAGCAGAACGATGAAGGTAGTTTTGAAAAATGGGACGAGGCGGGCGCCCGCTTCTGTACCGAAAAAGAACGAAGCGACCTGGCTTTCGCCAATATCATCTGCAAGCATTTAAAAAGCAATGCCATTGCGCTGGTGAAGAACCAGCAACTGGTGGGCAAGGGCTGCGGACAAACCAGCCGCATCGACTCCCTGCGCCAGGCCATTGAAAAAAGCAGGCAGTTCAACTTCGACCTCTCGGGGGCGGTGATGGCGAGCGACGCCTTTTTCCCGTTCAGCGACTGCGTACAAATTGCGCACGAAGCGGGTATTACGGCGGTGATCCAGCCCGGCGGCTCCATTCGTGACAAAGATTCGGTTGAGTATGCCAGCGCGAACAATATGGCAATGGTGATCACCGGCACCCGGCACTTCAAGCATTAACCAGCGTCCCAGAAGATATCCTCTTTCATGAATATGCCGTAAAGGTCGCGCCACTCCGTGAACTCGGCGGCGGTGCCGAGAAAATTGTTGTGCCAGATGGTGATCAGGCAGCCCTGCACTTTCTGCACGGCGCGGTAGTACTGCTTCAATTGCGCATAGGCCTGTGCGGGCGTTAGCTTCTCCTCGTGATACGCGTTGGCATCCATGAAGCAGAACGGGTAAATGACCAGCTCGGTCGACTCGTTCTTTGCCAGGTTGAACCAGTTATAGGAAGAGCAGACCGAAGCCCTGAAGCCGTTGATGGAGCCATAGCCCATGGAGTAATCCTGCAATACATGCTGCTCCAGCAAACGTTCATAATGCTGGGGCAGGGTGAATTTGATATAGTGCTGGCGACTTTTTGATATGGGCTGATCGGCCACCGCTTCCAGCCATTCCAGCTCTTCTTTCAGCAGCCGGCTGTTGTTCGATACGCTGCTTTGCCACGACGGGTGTATGCCGATCTTATAGGCGTCTGCGCAATATTTGATCAGTTCCTGGAAACCTTCGGCATCGGTGGGCAGGTTTTTGTCATACCCCTGCCGGTGCTGCGCAACCAGGAAAAAATAGACCGGCCTGGAGCGGCAATACAAATGCAGCGCGTCGAGCCATTCATAGGCATCGTAGGGATCTTTCTCTTCGTTTTGCAGCACGCGGAGCCTTTGCCAGGCAGCCTCGCTATCGCCCTTCAGCAAAGAACGGCAAAAGCCCGCTGCATTCACCCACCAGCTTTTACCCTTGTAGGCGTACATCATATCGATGTCGTAGGTGGGAATAAAACGGAAACTCTTTTTTCGCAACAATATGCCGGGATACAGCTCCGTCAGTATATGTTCCCACTTCTGCAGCCAGTTGTTCACCAGGGGCTGGTCGAGAAATCCTTCCCTGAAGGCCAGCGAATTGGTATGGGCATAACGGCCATAGCTATCCGCTTCATGGGGAAGGTATTCTTCATACCGGCTCAGCAGGTAGAATACCGCCGAAAGAATATCGAACGGCAGAGAGGCGGGCGCTGTAGGGTAAAACGCTTTCAGCGAATCCCAGTTGAAGCAGCGGATATCCTGCTCATGAATATCGTCCTCGAAAAGCAGTCCTGCGGGAATAATATGAAACTCCTGTTCGGCGATGCGGTGTTCGCTGTAGTTGATCTTCGGCAACGGCGCCTGCGAAAAGTACGTGGGATCGCCGGTCAGTTCCAGCTCGTCATAAAACATTTCCCTGTTCAGGAAATCGATGACATACTGTAAGCGTGGCGATGGTTGTTTCGCATACAGCAGCATATCAGGAGCGATTGTTTTTTTCCCGCCATCGCTGGTT
The DNA here is from genome assembly GCA_029778965.1 of Bacteroidota bacterium. GTDB lineage: Bacteria > Bacteroidota > Bacteroidia > Chitinophagales > Chitinophagaceae > Flavihumibacter. Next base: position 2,744 of record JAKPBL010000056.1, on the reverse strand, counting down.
AAAGCTTTTTGCCGGGAAATGTATGGATCCGCGATGTTCGTTCCATCCCTTCAGCAATGAATTCACCACCCAGTTCTTCAACGCCGGTGTGCCCTTGTTCATCCATTTACGGTTCGTTACGCCGATGCGCCAGCCTTTCCAGGCCATCTTTTCCGACCACCCCACATAACCTTCCTCCACCGCTTCATGGCGGTTCTCGAGCAGCAGCTCGTGCAGGTTTATTTTAACGGCGCACACTTCCGTACAGTTACCGCAAAGCGAAGAAGCATGGCTGAGGTGTTTCCATTTATCGAGGTCTTTCAGGTGCGGCGTAATGACACTGCCGATGGGGCCGCTATAGGTAGTGCCGTAGGTATGCCCGCCGATATTTTTATACACGGGGCAGGCATTCAGGCAGGCGCCGCACCGGATGCAATACAGGCTTTCCCGCATTTTCGGGTTCGCGAGGATATTGGTACGGCCGTTGTCGAGCAGGATCACATACATTTCTTCGGGACCGTCGGTTTCACCGGGTTGCCGCGGACCTGCAACAATCGTGTTATAGACCGTTATCTGCTGCCCGGTGCCGAAGGTGGCCAGCAACGGCCAGAACAGGCCGAGGTCTTGCATGGAGGGGATCACTTTTTCGATGCCCGTGATCACGATATGTGTTTTTGGCCAGGCGCAGCTCAGGCGGCCGTTGCCCTCGTTCTCGGTCACGGCTACCGCGCCCACATCACTGATAATAAAATTCGCGCCGGTAACACCCACTTCGGCTTCCACATATTTCTCCCGCAGGCGGCGGCGCGCCTCAAGGGTAAGCTGTTCGGGCGTCATCTGGGGGTCAGTGCCCAGTTTCTCCGCAAACAGGCGCGCTACGTCTTCCTTGCTTTTGTGCATGGCCGGCGTAACGATATGATAAGGCGTTTCGCCGTCGAGCTGCTGGATGTATTCACCCAGGTCGGTTTCCACGCTTTCTATCTGGTTCTCTTCGAGGAAATGATTGAGCTTGATCTCTTCGGTAACCATGCTCTTGCTCTTTACCAGCGTTTTGCAGTTCTTTTCCCGGCAAATGCGCAATATCTCCTGCAGGGCTTCTTCGGCCGTTTCGGCCCAGATCACTTTGCCGCCGCGGGCGGTAAAAGCCGACTCAAATCCTTCCAGCATCTGGTCGAGCGTTTCGATAGCGCGCCACTTGATGTTCTTAGCGCGTTCGCGCGCCAGGTGCAGGTCGCTGAACTGCGCCTTGCCCTTGGGAAGGGCGGTATTGTATTTTCCTATGTTGAAATTGATCGTCTTCCGATGACCGAGATCGGCCGCTTTGGTGCGGCTCTTCTCCATAAAACCGGCCTTTACTTCATTTGACATAGTGGGTGGTTGGGAAGCCGTAATTTACTGCAATGTCTGGTAATAGGCATCGAGCGCTTCATAGTATTCGCGGCCATATTTCCGGATGATCGGCTCTTTCAGGAACTGGTATACCGGTACCTTCAGCTTTTTGCCCAGCTTGCAGGCCGGTGCGCAGAGGGTTTCGCGGGGCTCGTAATTGAGCAGGTCATATTCTTTTGTCACTTTTATCCGGATGGGAAAAAGATGGCAACTGATGGGTTTTTTCCATTTGATCTTACCCTCGTTATACGCCTGTTCAAACGCGCATTTGATGGCGCCGGCGGCATCGCGGTAGCCGTAAGAGCACATACCGTCGTCGTTGGCGGGCGTTACCCAGCCGAATTCACGGTCATACTGGTAGCGGCCATGTTTTTCTATATGGCGGATGCCTTCCTGCGTGAGATATGGCTTTACAATTTCATAGGTTTCGTTCACGATGTCGAGCTCGGCGGTGTCGAGCGGTGCGCCGGTGTCGCCGTCTTCGCAGCAGCCGCCCTTGCACCGGCTGATATCGCACACGAATTTCTCATCGATGATTTCGTCACTGACCAGGGTGTTTCCTATAGCGATCATGATTCGGTAAAGGTAGCTGATCCGCTTTTATTGTTCATTTATTTCGACGGCTTTGCTTCAGCATCGCCTGCTGAATGCCGGTAATGGGTTCCTGCAACGACTTATTAAACGGCTCTTTTTGCGGGACAACGCCAATGGGCCTTCGCTGCGCATGACCTGTTTGAGCGAATCCATCACATGTGTTATCATGATATTCGTACGCTTAGCAGCCCACCAGGGTATCTATCGCATGGCAACACGTACTTCATATAAGCAACAGGTATTTTTCCCGTTTAGTCGCGCCATTGCAGCGTATTCACCAGGTGAATAAGGTCTTCTTTGAGGAAATTGTTGACCGGCCGCAACGAGTCTTCGTTCGGTGCGGCATCGAAATAGAGCGCACCCCGCAAGAAATGTTTTACCGAATCGCTCACAAGGAACTGGTTGGCAGTGGCCGTATTTCCGCCGATACGAAAGAAGATGCCGTCGATTCCATGGGGTGTTTTAAAAGCGCTGTCTTCAATGGAGCTCGCTTTATAAGAATGCTTGAATGAAAGCGTGTACGATCCGTTCAGCAGCTTGTCGAACCGGTTGATGCCGATGGAATCGACGTACTCACCCTTGCTGTTCTTTATTTTGAAGCGCGCCTTTCCGCCGATACGGCTATAGCTGATATAAATACGCCCTCCGAGCGAAGGGATATCGATATTGATCCAGTAAGGATTTTCAGGCTGCTCTTCGAAGAAGGTCGAATCCTGGATGATTTTTCCATACACCGGGTATTCGAATGTATACGGAAAGCCCGCACTGTCGAAGGTCTTGTA
>JAKPBL010000044.1 GCA_029778965.1 Bacteroidota bacterium | reverse complement strand
GCAGCAATTCGTACGATGTCAGGCTGGGCAAATGGCTGGCGACCTATAAAGACGCTACCCTCGATGCCAAAAAGCACAACGAAATCGACTACTTCGAAATTCCCGATGATGGCTACGTGTTGCATCCGCATATTTTTTACCTCGGCGTAACCCTTGAATACACCGAAACCCATGCGCATGTGCCTTTCCTGGAAGGCAAGTCATCTACCGGCCGGCTGGGCATCGACATACATGCTACCGCCGGCAAGGGAGATGTGGGGTTCTGCGGCAACTGGACCCTCGAGATATCAGTCAAGCAACCTGTGCGTATTTACCGGGCCATGCCCATCGGGCAGCTCATTTATTTCCCGGTAGAGGGTGAAATCCAAACCAAGTACAACCAAAAGAAAAACGCCAAATACAGCGGTCAGCCCGATAAACCCGTAGAGAGCATGATGTGGAAGAACAGGTTCTGATTTTTCACTTTGAAAGTTTCTTCTTCTCGAAAGCGATCACCAGCCCCACCACCTGGTTATAGCTCATCATGCCCCTGGGCTGGTTGTTGGCGCGAAGGAACTGCGCATAGAGCCGGCGAACGACGGGCTCGAAATAGCCCTGGTGCCGGCGTACAAAGGTTTCCAGCTCTTTAAGGTCGGCTTTAACCGGCGCCGAAAGCCGGCCTGCCTGGTAGCGCGCGCGGGCCGAATCGCGCTGGTAAAGATCATGAATGGCGTAGAGATACAGGTCGAAAAAAGCAGAATAGCGAAAGGCGGGCGAATGCGATTGGCTGGCGGTAAGATAGCCGGCCATATTGGCTTCGTTCTCTTTGGCGTAGCCGAGCTGGTGGCCGATCTCATGGCAGGTGGTATTGGGCTGCTCAAACACCGGCACGGTGGTGTTCACCTGCGCTTCGCCCGTAAAAGGATTGTAATAACCGGTGAAGCCTAAATAGTTGCCGAGATAGCTGTACAGCGAGGGTTTCACCGACCGGCCGCCGTATTTGAGGAACAGGGCATTCTCACGCGGCTCCTTATACGCATTGAATGCATTTCTGAACAGGGTTCTTTTGTGCTTCAGCGGATCGCGCTCAGCCACTGACAGCGGCTGCAGGCTGTCGAGCCGCCGCACGAGGGTCGATACCAGCACGTCAAGCTCTTCCGTACTATACGGTTCCACTTTCAGCCCCGCCTGGTGCGCAATGCCGAGGCGATTGTAATTCAACCCCCATAAGAGATTGAATACGATATATATCCATAGCCACACCTTCATAACGCGCAGGCCTGACCGAAGCAACCATTGGCTGTTCACCCGCCGCTGCCAGATTGCCCGGCCTCCCCGGTAAAGGGTGATCACCAGCCAGATGCCCGTTACGAGGTACAACAGATCGCCTACGCTGAAAGGGATCCAGCCGAAGACAAATCGCAGCACCCGTGAAATAACCGGGTACAATCCATTCGAATAATATTTTTCGACCGCCGCCGGGAATCCCGCGAATAGCCTGATCACCAACACTGCCAATAGCAGGAGCGACCAGCCTGCATACGATCTGTTCTGCTGCTTCCGCATCGTTTGAAGGTAAAACACCAGGCAATAATAGAATGTTCAGGGCAATCGCCCAATAGCCGTATTTTGCAGGCAGAACAGTGACCATGAGTATTGAACACAACCGCAATGAAGATGCCATGAAGCTGGCCGTTCGTGAAATGACCTTGCGGCGGGAAACGATTGCCAAAGGCGGTGGCCCTAAAGCCGTCGCCAGGCAGCGGGAAAAGAACAAGCTGACCGCGCGCGAACGCATTCATCTGCTGGCAGACGAAAACAGCTTTTTTGAGATCGGCAGCTTTGCGGGGTTTGACATGTATGCCGAAGAAGGCGGCTGCCCTGCGGCAGGCACCGTGGCGGGACTGGCCCGTATTTCCGGGCGCTTGTGCGTAGTACTGGCCAATGACCAGACCGTGAAAGCGGGCGCCTGGTTTCCCATCACCGGTAAAAAGAACCTGCGCCTGCAGGAGATCGCTATGGAAAATAACCTGCCCGTGGTGTACCT
>JAKPBL010000041.1 GCA_029778965.1 Bacteroidota bacterium | reverse complement strand
AACAAGATCGATCGAGGGGCTGTACACACTGAAAAATGATGACGTGCTGCGGGCAATGAAGTGCCCCGATGCCGTTTGCCTTTCGGCCTGGCCGATTGAGCTGCATGGCGCCGATAAGCTGCATATCCACTACCTCGACAACGACTACTACAATATTCCCTTTGAAACCCTCGTGCCGGTACAGGCAACCAATTATCTTGTCGCAGGCAGGTGCTTGTCGGCGCAGCACGAAGCGTTGGCTTCGGCGCGTGTAACCGCGCAATGTTTCGGTATGGGGTATGCCGCCGGCGCCGCCGGTGCATTGGCATTGAAAGAGAACAAGGCTGCCCGCCATATTACCGACGCCGATGTTTTTTATTGGATGAAAGAACGAAAACTAAAGAACGCATATGAGCAATAAGCTGCGCAGCAATTTTGAAGAGGGAAGCACCCGCTGGGCCGTACGAAGAGCGCAGTGGATCGCTATGGGCATTCCCGAGGCTGATTTCCACAAGCCGAAGATCGCCGTTATCAATTCGTCGTCTGGTTTATCTGTCTGTTACCAGCACCTTGACGAGTTTTCGCAACTGGCGCAACAGGCCATTCGTGATGCAGGCGGGCTGCCATTCGAGATCAACACCATCGCTCCATCCGACTTTGTTACCTCTGCAGGAAAAAAAGCGCGCTACCTGATGCCTACCCGCGACCTGATGGTGAACGACATTGAAGTGATGATGGAAGGCGCCGTGCTGGATGGCATGATCCTGCTTTCTTCGTGCGATAAAACCACGCCGGCTCACCTGATGGCGGCCGCGCGACTGAACCTGCCTGCCCTGGTGGTGCCCTGTGGTTACCAGTTGGGCGGCCATTGCCAGGGACGGGATGTTGATATCGAAGAAGTCTATAAAGGCGTGGGCACCCTGCTTACCGGTAAGATGACCCTGCATGATATGGAAGAATGGACACGCTGCGCCATTAAAGGCCCTGGTGTTTGTGCGGGTCTTGCTACCGCCAATTCCATGCATTGTCTTGCTGAAGCATTGGGTATGGCCTTGTCGGGCACAACGCCGATCCGCGCCGCCAGCGACAAGCTGCGGCAGGTGATTGGCGATGCCGGTAAACAAATCGTTTCACTGGTGGCGCAAAATATCCGGCCGCGCGACATATTAACCGTCGCGGCTTTTGAGAACGCCATTCGCGTAGCGGTGTCAACGGGTTGTTCCGTCAATACCGTCAGGCACCTGTCGGCCATTGCCGTGGAAGCCGGCCTCGATATCGACGTAGTGGCTATGTTCGAAAAAGAAGCAGGTCATCTTTCGCAGATAACACAGATCAGGCCCAATGGTCCCGATCGTATCGAAGACCTCGAAAGGGCCGGCGGCACTCGGGCCGTGATGCATCGCCTGCGATCGTTGCTGCAGCAGGAGGTGATGACGGTAAACGGTCTTCCCCTGTCGGCGCTGCTGCGGCAGCACATAGACATAGACGAAGACGTTATTCGCCCCATCGATCGGCCGTTCAGGCCGGAGCCGGGACTG
>JAKPBL010000313.1 GCA_029778965.1 Bacteroidota bacterium | reverse complement strand
ATATATCGCCGTGGGATCGCAATCACCCCGCCTACGGCACGCCCGCTTATAACGAAGTGTATGTGAATACCATGAAAGAGATTTTCGCCGCTTACGGACCTATCTGGGAACTGTGGTGGGATGGCGCCAACGGCGAAGGACCCAACGGCAAAAAAATGATCTATGATTTTCCGTTGTTCGAGCGCACCATCAGGAGCATCAGCCCGCACACTGTCATCTTCAGCGATATCGGTCCCGATATCCGCTGGGTGGGCAATGAAAAAGGCATTGCCGGCACTACCAACTGGAACCGGCTGGATACCGCCGGCTTCGGCCGCGGCGCCGGCGCTCCCGTGCCCGATACGCTCAACCAGGGCAACCGTTTCGGCAAAGCCTGGATACCAGCAGAGTGCGATGTGAGCATCCGACCCGGCTGGTTCTGGCATGCGGAGGAAGACAGTAAGGTGAAGTCGCCGGTAGAGCTGTTCCACCTGTATATGAAATCGGTGGGTCGCGGCGCGAGCTTTCTCCTGAATGTGCCGCCCGATACCCGGGGGCTCATCCATGAACAAGACTCCGCTTCGCTGGTGGGTTTTCAGCAATTACTGGGCAGCGCTTTTGCATCACCGTTAGGAAAATACCGCAGCAACCGGCAGGCGATCGGTTTTCCGAAAGCCGCGGCTGTCAATACAGTGGTGCTCGAAGAAGACCTTCGCGCAGGGCAAATGGTGGCGGCTTTTGAACTGCTGCTCGAAAAAGCCGACGGCAGCGTGGAAACGATCAAGGGCACTACCATCGGCCATAAGCGCATTGTATGCTTCCCCGACGCGTCGCTGAAATCGCTCAGGCTGCGTATCACCGAATCCGACGGGCGCCCGGTAATAAAACGGGTAGCCGCCTATAAACTGCCGGCCGACCTGCTGGTAATGTAGTTACTGCGGCCAGCGAAATCGATGCCTTGATTCCGGTGTTAAATCAGTAAATTGAACCCACAGGGCTTTGCCGGGTATTGCTTTTTATGAACGATTCAACTGATAGCGTATGAAAAGAATTATTTTCCTGACGGTGGTATTTGTGCTGGCTGCCATTCTTTTGCAGGCGCAGGAGAGAACAGTAGTGCAATTGTGGAAGACCGACTCTATATTGAAAGTACCTGAGAGCACCTTGTTCGACCAGGCTACCAAAACCATTTTCATCTCGAATATAGACGGTGAACCCTGGGGTAAAGACGGGAAGGGCTCCATCGGCAAGATGGGATCGGATGGTAAAAATATCGTAGTAGACTGGGTAACGGGGTTGAACGCGCCCAAAGGCATGGGTTTGTATAAAGGCAAGCTGTATGTGGCCGATGTGGATGAAATAGTGATCATAGACGTAAACGCCGCAAAAATAGAAAAGCATATTCCCGTTGCCGGCGCCGGCACGCTGAATGATGTTACCGTTTCTCCCGGCGGCGATGTATATGTGTCGGATTCCAAAAAAGGCGATATCTACCTGCTCAGCAAAGGTGCTGTGAAAAAATACCTGTCGGGGCTGGATGGCATCAATGGCGTGTTGAGCACCAAAGACGGCCTCTATTTCGTTGCCAAAGGCGCCCTGTATAAAGCCAACGCCGGGCAGCACCTCAAAATTGCAGAAGGTATGGAGCCTAGCACCGACGGCGTGGTGCAAACCAGGTCGGGCGATTTCATCGTATCGTCATGGGTAGGTGCGGTATATTATATCAAGAAAGACGGTAGCAAAACCGAATTGCTGAATACCATGGACATAAAACTAAGCTCGGCCGATATCGACTTCGATCCGGTAAATGAGGTATTATTCGTACCCACTTTCTATGGCAATTCGGTATATGCCTACCAGGTGAAATAAGCTTCTCACGGCAGCTTTGCCGCGGGTTTTGCTTTCAGGTACTTGTCGAGAAACTCCAGCGTCTTTTCATCGGTGGTTATCTGGTTCGCTTTCTTTGCAAAGCCATGCCCCTCATCAGGATAGACCACGTACTCTACCGGTACGCCATTTTTCTTCGCGCCGGCAACGATCTCTTCGCTCTCTACCGGCAGCACACGTACATCGTTGGCGCCCTGGAACACCAGCAGCGGCTGGCGGATTTTCTCATAGTGGAACAGGGGTGATGTAGCTTTCAGCAGTACACTGTCGGCCGTAAACGGGTCTCCCATTTCCTCATACAGCGCCTTTCGAAAGCTCTCCCAATAGGGCGGAATGCTCTTCAGCGTGCGCATCCAGTTGGTAACACCGAACAGGTCAACGCCTACCCTGAATTCATCGGGATGCATGGTCATCGCATTCAGCACCATATTGCCACCGTAGCTGCCGCCATATATGCCGATGGCCGTACTGTCTATATAATTCTGCTCTGCCAGCCATTTCTTTCCCCAGATACAATCTTGCAGGTCGCCATAGCCATGGTCTTTATTGTCGAGCTTGTAAAATGTTTTGCCATAACCGCTGCTGCCTCGGTTATTGACCGCCAGCACAGCGTAACCATGGTTTACGAGGTACTGGATGCCATTGCTGAAACCAACGCGGCTTTGTCCGCCGGGACCGCCATGCACCCATACCAGCGCCGGCACTTTCTGCTGCGCGCTTGCCGTCAGCGGTTTGTAGAATATCGCGGGAATGTCCTTGCCGTCGAACGATTTGAACCTGACCACTTCCGCTTTTACCAGGTCGTCTTCATTCACTTCTTTGTTCAGCGTATTGGTGAGCCGCTTCAGCGTTTTGTTATCAAATCCATATACATATATATTGCTCGGGCTCCTGCTGCTGCCGATGGTAAGGATGCAGTTTTTCTCGCTCGGAGAAATGATCATGTCCTGTATATCGCCATCTGGTATAGCAGGAAAATCAACCTGCCGGCCGCTCGCATTGTCGAACAGCAGCAGCTTGTTCTTGCCATCGTCGTTCACAAATATGCGGCGGTATTTCCCGGTTTCGCTCAGGTCCATCCCCACTACGTCCCAGTTGTCTTCGAACTCTTTTGTCAGCGAACCGGCAGCAATATCATAAGCGGTGAGATAGCTGAATTCTGCGTCCTTGTTCGTGGTCAGGTACAGTATGCTGTCGTTCATCGAGAACACCTGCGGCGCCCAGTTTGCGTCTTCGCCTTTGCTGATCGGCAGCAGTTTCTTCGCCTGGTTGTCGTAGAGATACAGTTCGTTCTTATCGGTCGTGATCGATTTTACCAGGGCGCAGTAACGGCCCGTGTGGCTGATCGCACCAATATCATACGCGCTGTCGTTCTGGTAAACCATAGCCGGTTTCCACGTGCTGGTGTCCATAGACCAGAGGTCAAAGAACTTTGGGTTGCGTTTATTGCTGGTGAAATAAAAACCGGTTTTCGTTTTATTCCACTCATAAAAGCCATTGGTGCTTCCCGGCCAGGGGGTCAGGTCGCGCACAGTGGTATCGCCCGCGCGCTGCAGGTAGATATGCGCATTTTCATCGCCGCCCTGGTCGTGCATGTACAGGAAATCATCTGTTCCCCGCAGGTAATCCACCGCATAGTAGGATTCTTTTGCAGAATGTGTCAGCGCTTTCTTGCCCGAATCGCTCACGTTCACTTCATACA
>JAKPBL010000648.1 GCA_029778965.1 Bacteroidota bacterium | reverse complement strand
ACACCGCCTTCTCCAATTTTTCGTATGAGGGCATCAGCCTTTTCAGGCAGGGAAATTAGTACTGGTAACGCCGCCGGGCATGAAATGACAGTCCGTCTTAAATAACTGTCAAAATTACAGTTATCGTGCTTGTACACAGCGCCGTCAGTCAATATCGTTTGACCTTCAGCTAAAATAAACGTATCGGAAAAAAGGTCTTTTCCATAGCTTCACTGTGTTTAGCTGCCGGAACATAGCTTCGCAAAAGGCAGCATTCGCTTATTGATTGCGTTATGAAAATGAACAGCCTATTTCTGCGTGTTGCCTTGCTGGCTACCCTTTTTGCCGGGGGTATCACCAGCGTTAAGGCACAAAATGGAGACCAGATACTCGACGGCATCGGTGAAACGGGCATGATCGCACGGTATGTCTTTAACGGTGACGTGAAAGACTGGTCGCGCAACAACCTGCATGGAAAAATTTCCGGCGGCGTCAGCTTTACCGACGACAGCCGTTTCGGAAAAGTGTTGTCGCTGTCGGGAGAGAACAATGGGTTTATTACCCTTCCCGGCGAAGCGCTCACAGACATAGAATCGCTCAGCATATCGGGCTGGATATACCTTCGATCCAAACAACCGGGGCAATATTTTTTTGATTTCGGGAAAGACAGCAACCGGCATTTTTTTGCGGTGCCTTTCGGCACCTCTGCCCGTGAAGGTTACCAGGCCTTGCTGACAACCGGTAAGGCTGCAACAATTGAAACGGTTGCGCCGGCAATAGCATTGAATAAATGGGTTCACCTGGCCATTGTGATCGATGTTCCTGCAAAAACCATGATCGCTTACGTTGATAGCAGGCAGGCGGGCGAGGCGAAGCCCATTCCCCTGGAACTCGCCACCGTATTCGGCCGTCAGCCTGGTGAACGGCAGCTCTATATTGGAAGATCGATATCGCCGGGAGCGCCGTCGCTCAATGCACTGCTGCGTGATTTTCGCATTTACCGGGTTCCGCTGAGCGCGAAGCAGGTGGCCGGGATATTCAACAATGGCCGCAGAAGCATCAACGAAGGTTCGGTGAATACAACGGCTAAGGTGGAAGACGATCTTCCGCATTTTCCGGCCGACCGCGCGCAGCTTTACAATGCCTACCTGGTCAAAGCCGCCGATGTAAAAGTGGAGACGGAAACGGGTAACTTACCGCGCCTTCCCAGTTATGTGGAGGGTACTTACCGGCAGAACCGGAAAGGTCCTAAGGTGCGGGTGCTATGGCCGGAAGCGATCGATAATACCGCCGTTATTAAACCGGGAGAATACACCATTACAGGCCGGGTGGCGGGAACGGACCTGCAGCCAAAAGCGTTTGTCACCGTAAAGAACAGCGTCAAGTCGGTCACCCCCGATATAAAGCTCGAAGCATTTGACCTGCGCCGGGTATCGTTGAAAAACGATACGCATGGCCACGCCACGAAGTTTATTGAAAATCGCGACAAGTTCATCCGCACGCTGGCTGCCACCGACCCCAACTCCTTCCTTTATATGTTCCGCGATGCATTTGGCCAGCAACAACCTGAAGGTGCAAAACCCCTGGGAGTATGGGACAGTCGTGATACCAAATTAAGAGGGCATGCCACGGGCCACTATCTCAGCGCCATTGCGCAGGCGTATGCAGGGACGGGATATGATAAAGATATCCAGGCCAATTTCGCCGGGAAAATGAGCTATATGGTCAACACCCTGTACGATCTGGCCCAACTATCGGGCACGGCGAAAGAACCCGGCGGTGCGCAGGTCACAGATCCCACGGCGGTGCCCTATGGCCCCGGTAAAACGGGGTATGATTCAGACCTGAGTGAAACGGGCATCCGTACCGACTACTGGAATTGGGGAAAAGGGTTTATCAGTGCTTATCCGCCCGATCAGTTTATCATGCTGGAAAAAGGCGCCAAATACGGCGGACAAAAAAACCAGGTATGGGCGCCGTATTATACGCTGCATAAGATCCTCGCCGGACTGCTGGATGTATATGAAGTAAGCGGCAATAAAAAAGCACTTACCATCGCCACAGGCATGAGCGACTGGGTATATGCGCGATTGAGCAAGCTTCCTGCCGATACGCTTATCAAAATGTGGAACACCTATATTGCCGGTGAATACGGCGGTATGAATGAATCCCTGGCCCGCCTGTACCGGATCACCGGCAAGGCCGAATACCTGAAAAC
>JAKPBL010000646.1 GCA_029778965.1 Bacteroidota bacterium | reverse complement strand
TCCTTACCATTCCGGAGGTGCTGGCGCTGGCGGCGCAACTGGTAAGCGCGCTCGAAGCCATTCATGCCAGGTCGGTGGTACACCGGGACATCAAGCCGGAAAACATTATGTACCGGCTTTTGCCCGATGGCTCGATCGAATACCTGCTTACAGATTTCGGCATTGCCAAATTGCGCGAACAATCGAGCACTGTTACCGGCTCGTCGATGCTAACTTTTGAATATGCTTCACCCGAACAGTTCACCGATTCACGGGCAGTGGGTTATGCCACCGACTACTATTCGCTGGGCGTGGTATTGTTCGAATGCATTACAGGTCGCGTACCCTTTGAATATGAAGAAGGAAACCTGCTGCTGCACATCAACCAGGTGATCAGCCAGCCGGCGGATCTTTTTGTATTGCCGGGTGATGACTTCCCTGCCAGCCTGAAGAAGATCGTATTGGGCCTGCTGGCCAAACCTGCGGCCGACCGGCTGACCGATCCGCAACAATTGCGGGTGCTCATACAGGCCGCTTACCGCGAGTTGGAAAGCAACCCGGTTGCGGCGCCCGTCGCCAACCTTGCCAAAAAAACGCTGCCCGCGCCGGCTGCGGCAGGCAAAACAGCCACACCCGAACAGGCCACCCTGCCAAAGCGAAACCGCTATGGATACGAAACCATCGTGCCATCGGTATCGGCCGTCGGTAAAACGGTGCAATTGCTGCTGCCGTCGCGCACAAAGTCCCTTTTCTTTCCGGTGTTTGTGCTGGTGTTGCTGACTACCCTGGGCATGGGCCTGTACCTGGTGGGAAGCAGCTACCTCCATACATTCAATCGTACAAAACGGTATCTCAGCGGCGGAGATTCGTCTGCCGCTCACCGCAAGTCCATACCTGCCGCCAACCCTGTGAACGTTCGGCAGACGGCGTACCCTGTCCATCCTGTAAAAGACCAGTTTTTTTTCGACGACTTCAACGATCCCGCTTCCACGCAGTGGAACAAGGGCAAAGACGAGCAAAAAGAATTTTCATTTGAAAATGGTAAATACCTAATCAGAGGATATGATAGCAACTATACCTACCAATCTACCCGCTATTTCGACATCGATCCGGATAAAGACTGGTCGCTGAGCGTCAGCGCCAGCCGGCTTTCAGGATCCGCTCCCGATGGCTTCGGACTTAATTACCTGGCCGACCCGAACCGCGAGACTTATTTTGTATTCTATGTCTCCGACGACGGCTATTATAAGATCGAAGCAAAGGAACGCGACAATGTCAAAACGCTGGTTGACTGGACCCGCACCTACAGCATTCACCCGGGAACGGCCTCCAATCTTTTGTCGGTGGTGAAAAAAGGAACGCATCTTTCCTTTTTCATTAATGATGAGAAAGTGGAAACCCTCGATTACCAGGGCAGCTTCGGGAATGGCTTCGGGTTACGGGTAGACGGAAACCAAACAGTTGCATTCGATCAATTCATCCTCAAAAGTGCCCAGTAAACCCAACCTCCGACACACCAGACCATTCACCGAGTCCTGGCTATTGCTCACCGGCAGCGCGCTGGTGCTGCTCTTGTTTTTTCTAAAGCTGTATGCCGTACTCACACCGCGGTTACTCGAATCCGATACCGATCTCGCTGCTCACAAGGCCATTGTGCTGGCGCCCGGCATCGATAAAAACCGGCTGCAGCATATTCTCGCTGCCGGAAATTATTTCCCAGACCCGCGCGACCTGCAGCTCGTCACTGATTCGCTGGCGGCGGGGCTTAACGCCCACGGAGCACCCGCCAACTTGGGCGAGCTGAACAAAAAGAAATGGCTGATCGCCGTGCCCACGGCATGGAACCCTGCCGGTATGGGCGCCGATTTCAGGGAACGGCTGCTGGCCTCCCGGCAGCGGCTTGGCTTTGATTCGGTTGTGTATAACCGTGAGCTGACGCGCCCGCCTGCGTATGGATCGTCGGTGAGCTTGGGCAAGGGAAAATGATCGATCGACGGAAAACTGACCTACGAAGGAAATCCCGCGGCAGGCGTGCTGGTGGAGCTTCGTGAACATATCGCGGGCGAAGACGAACAGCCTTTGCCCCACTATTCAAGGACGGACGGAGAGGGCCGGTTCCGGTTCAATGGTTTATCGGTGGACAGCGGTTACAGCGTATTGCCCCTGAAACCAGGATTTGAATTCGGCGCCCGGCAGGGAACGGCTTCTTTAACGGAAGACCGTTCCTTTGTATTTCGCATGCAACCCCATCGCATGCGCCTGATCGGCAGTATCGCTTTCAGCCAGCTCAAAGAAGACAATGTGCTGCTGGTGCGCGACCCCGATACGTTCAGCAGGAATTACTGGATCATTTTATGGACCACCCTGGGCGCTTTTTTTCTCGTGCAGCTTTACCTGCAGGTAAGAAAACGGCTGGTTGATCCTTTTTTGCTGCCCATACTGCTATTGCTGAGCGGCTTGTCGCTGCTGATGTTATTGTGTATCCAGCATCCGCTGACCGACACTTTTCTCAGTTTCCAGACTTTACAGGGGCTGCTCGCAGGACTGCTGGGCTTTACCCTGCTGGCGGGTACAAAGCCAGGCAAGCTCTATACCCGCTGGTGGTATGACGCCCTGTTCAATTTCCGGCAACGCGAGGTGTTCGGGCTGAAAGGCTTTACCTGGCTGATCGCTGCCCTGCTGCTGGCGATCATTACGCTGTTGTTCGGAACAGGACCCGAAGGAAGCGGCGTGAAGGTGAACCTGCAGGTGGCAGGCATTCTCTTTCAACCCAGCGAGATCACGAAATACCTGTTGCTTATTTTCATGGCCGGCTTTTTTGCCGCCAACGAAAGCCACCTGCGTCATATTTCGGATAGCCGTAACCGTTTCCTGCTGGCATTCCTGCTGATGGCAGGAGTGGCCCTTTTGCTGGCGCTTTACCTGATGATGGGCGATATGGGCCCCGCATTGGTGGTCTGCTTCAGCTTTCTCGTATTCTACGGCATAGCGCGGGGAAACCTGCTGCTGATGCTTGGCGCAGCGGTGCTCTATGGTACGCTGCTCTTTTTCCTGCCGGGTATCACCGCTACCGCCATCGCGTTTGTGACGGTTGTGCTGGCGCTGGTATTTACCGGTGCCGCCAGGTCTGCCACCTGGTATGGCCGTATCGCCGTGCTGACCGAAGCGCCGGTATTGATATTGCTCGTTATGGCTGCATTCAGTTTCGGCGATCGTCTGCCGGGCATCGGCAGCCGCCTCGCCGATCGAAAAGCCATGTGGCTGCAGCCCTGGAACAACGATGTATACGGCGGAGACCATCTTGCGCACGGCTACTGGACGCTTAGCGCCGGTGGCTGGAAAGGGCAGGGCATTGGCAAGGGATTTCCGAACACCATGCCTGCCGCGCATACCGATATGATTTTGCCCAGCATCGGCGAAGAAATGGGCTGGATCGGTTTGTTCATGGTATTCTGCCTGCTGGCAATACTTATTCACCGCATATTGTTGCAAGCGCGCCGTGCAGGGCAGCCATTCAGTTTTTATCTGTGTGCCGGCATAGCGGTAGCTACGGGTGTGCAGATCCTGCTGATGGCCGGCGGTTCCATCGGCCTGCTGCCGTTGACGGGGCTCGCCGTTCCCTTTCTCAGCTATGGGAAAATCTCCCTGATCATTAACTGCTGCGCGCTGGGTATCGTGGCCGGTATTTCGGCGCAGCCTGCAGCAGCGGTGCAGCAGGAACATATCAGCCGTCAATATGATGGTGTGCTGAGCGCCGCCATCACCGGCATGCTGGCGGGGTTTGCGGTGGTGCTGGTGAAACTGTTTTTCATCCAGGTGAAAGACCGCGATGCCTACCTCGTGCAGCAAAGCCGGGTGGTAAACCGCAATGGCCTGCCGATTTACAGTTATAACCCACGCATCGATAAGCTGGCTGATTTTATAGCGGCGGGCGAAATACTCGACAGAAAAGGATTGCCGGTTGCCACCAGCAGGGTAGAGGTGCTTACAAAAAACAGGGACAGCCTGCTGGCAGCGGGGCTTGACCCCCTGCGTTTCCAGGCGGTATTGCAGAGCCGGAAGAAAAGACGCTATCCTTTCGGCGCCGATGTATTTTACTGGACGGGAGACTACAATACCCGGTTGTTCTGGGCGCAGCAGAACGGCTATTTTGCCGAAGCACGCCACCTGAGCGCACTGCGCGGATTTGAAACCAACCCCGTTAAGCACCAACAACTGGCGATGGAGTACCGGCCCGACCGCTTCACCAAGCCTGTTGAAAAAGCGGTTGAGCTTGTCCGTTATGATTATTCGGCGCTTACTGAGGCGTTGAAAAACGGTATCGACTCTTCCAATGCCGCCATCCGGAAAATCATCGACGCGCCCCGGAATATACAGCTTACCGTTGATGCGGGATTGCAGAAAGAGATACAGGACAGCCTGGCGCGGTCGGCTTTCAACGGTAAGAGGATATCGGTGGTGGTGCTCGATGCCGCCAGCGGCGACCTGCTGGCTTCGGCATTGAATCCCTTGCCCGACCTGCAACGACCCGAGTTACTGGAGCTGCCCGACCGCGAACGACGCCACCTGGCTTTCCCCGTTACCGAACGTGACCTCGGCATGACCTATGCCACCCAGCCCGGATCGGCTGTTAAGATACTGACGGCCACGGCCGCGCTGAATAAGCTCGGCATGGAAGCGGCCCGCCGGCAATACCGCGATATAGCCCGTACCGAGATATTCCGCGACAATGCCCGCGAGCAGGAACCCTATGTGCCCCTGGTTCCTTTCGTGGATATGCGTGAGGCAATCGTTCATTCGAGCAATATCTTTTTTATTCGCATGGCCAATGAGTACGACCTGGAAGACGAGATGGCGAAGCTTTACCTCGGCACCGGCATGCGCATCAACCAGCTCGGCGGTTTCGACTATACGCCACCGTTAGACGGGGAAAGAACTGCAGCCGCACTTGCCAACTGGCACGCCACCACGCTGAACCATGATCGCCGTCTTTTCAACAACCGGGCGAACTTTGGCCATAAGAAACGATACCTCAGCGATTTCTCGGGGCTTGCCTGGGGGCAGGGCACCTTAACGGCTACGCCCGCATCGATGGCGCGCATGGCCTCGGCCATTGCGCTGAACGGGTCGCTGCCACCCACGCGTTATACGTTGCAGGTGGCAGGCAGGCCCTCGCCTGTTGAAGCGCCGGTACGGCTGGCGAACGATAGCGGTTATGCCGGTCTTTTGCGCCGGTTCATGATCGAGCAATCCAATCCCGGCGGCCGCGCCAAGATCAAAGGATTGAAAGTGGCCGGTAAGACCGGTACACCCGAACGGATCGTGAAGGGCGAAAAAACAGCCGACGGCTGGTATGTATTCTTCGCGCCCGTACCAGGCAAAGCATCTGCAACAGTTACCTGCATACGCATCGAAGAAGGGCTGAGCTCTGCAAATGCGGTGGCGTTGGGAAATACGGTGGCTGGCATTTTGAAAAAAAGAAATTATGTTGAATCCTATCAATAACGAACCATGAAATCAAACCTGATCCCCGCCGCGGCGGGTTACCGCGATGCCGTGCTGCGGTTCATTCTCCGGTCGCTCCAGCCTTTCGTTGATGAAAAGGCCGCCGTTATCGACGGACTGCGTTTGTTCATCCGGTGCAAAGACATGCATGAAGCCAACCTGGCGCAGGTGGCCCTGTATCTCGACAAGCCGGGGCATTTCAGGGAGTCCGTTCTCGAGCGGCACCTGCTGAATCACTATATCAGCCTCGCGCGCGGCTGGTTCTTCGAGGTGTCGGTCGTGGAAGGCGATTTTGCCCCGGGTCTTGTGGTGCATGAACAGTTTGCGCTGGAGATCGTGCGGCCGCAACAGCAGCCGGTTACAGCAGGCAGCATGGCGGTTGTTCGCACCCTGTCGGGACAAACCGAGCAAATGGAGTATGCCCTCGACCCCGGCCGGCAATTGAAATATTATATCGGGCGAAGCCGGCAGCCGCGGCTTGCTTCGGGGCGCATCCATCCCAACGACATTGTATTCGTTGGCGCTGACGAGCCGGGGTTTGATGAAGAGAAAGGAAGGGCCAACTTACAGGTAAGCCGTAACCATGCGATGATCTGTTTCGATACCCGTTTCAAAAAATATTTCCTGTATCCTGATAAAGGCGGCCTGCCTGAAAGCGGTAACAAACTCAAGGTATTCACGCGCGATGAAAAAGTGAAGCAGCTCAGTATCGAAGGGGTGCCGCACGAACTGCACAATGGCGATCAGATCGCGCTCGGGGGCGATGCCGTGCTGGTATTCATGCAGACCGACTGAAGAACTATTGCCGGCGTCCTTCTATGCCTGGATAATAATCGGGTACAGGCCTGGTCTGGTAAATGGCTTTGCTGTTCACTTCCAGCGCTGTGAGCGGCCCGTAAAAAGCAGCGCCGGTATCTACATTCCATACATTGCCGCCCCGTAGCGGAAAACTGCTGTTGTAGTTCAGGGTGGGGGTATGGCCAACATATATCTCCTTGAAATGCTTCAGGCGTTTGGGATAGAAGGGGGAGTCTTCAGGAATAGCGGGGTCCAGGCAGGCAGCCATCTCCCAAAGCGAACGATCCCAGTAGTAGGTGGTCGGGTAGCTTTCATGAAGCGGGCCGTTCCTTGAGGTGAATCCCGCATGAATGAACAGGCGGTTCTGCCTGTCGATAAAATAAGGAAGCATCCTTTGCAGGAAATGAAGGTGCTGCAGTTTTTCTTCCGGACTTATAGAAGCATAACTGTCGATGCTGGCCTGTCCGCCATGCGCCAGCCATGTTTCGGCGGTATGGGCGCCCTGCAGCCAGCCTTCACACCAGGCATCGTGGTTACCCATCAGGAACACGGTATTGAATTCTTTTTCGAGCGCCATACAACGACGAACCACTCCGGCGGTTTCCGGCCAGCCGTCGGCCAGGTCGCCCAAAAAGATCAGTTGATCGCCCGGAGCGGGCTGTATCTTCTCCAGCAGTTCATTCAACGCTTTCAGCGCGCCGTGGATGTCGCCGATAACAAATGTTTTTTGCATGATCGGCGCAAAGGTACGGCCTGCCGGCATAATCAATAACGTACAATACCGTATCAAAAGCGAACAGTCGGCCGGATACAGGGTTTGATTATGCGCTGATTGTCAGCCGCCCATGTATTTGGCCCGCCGTTGGTGTGCCTTTCTCCCAAAAGACTGCAATGAGGATGCTTTTTTTCAAAACGGCCTGGCGGAACCTGAAACGGTATAAGTTCAATACTGCCATTAATACCGGCGGACTGGTATTAGGGTTTACCATCGGCCTGGCCGTTTTGGGTGTGGTAATTTACATGCTGGGCTTTGATAAGTTCCATAAGAAGGGAGACCGCCTGTACCAGGTGTACAACGTTGTTCATGAGGCGGCCGGTGACCGCTACAATACTACTTTCGGCTACCCGGCCGGTCCGGCTTACCAGAAGAACCTGGCCTCGGTAGCTGCGATGAGCCGTTACCTGGAAGGACCGGGGAACGTGCGGTATAACAACCG
>JAKPBL010000636.1 GCA_029778965.1 Bacteroidota bacterium | reverse complement strand
ACCCTGCTGAATGTGATCGGCATGCTCGACGATGCCGACGAAGGGAAATACGAATTTTTCCACGAGCAGGTGCACCTCATGAAAGAAAAGCAGCGCTCCCAATTGTACAAGCAGTATATCGGCTTCGTTTTCCAGGCCTACCACCTGATTGATGAGCTGACCGTGTATGAAAACATCGAAACGCCCCTGTTGTACCACGATACCAAATCGGCCGAAAGAAAAGCGCTGGTGGGCGATATGCTCGACCGGTTCCAGATCGTGGGCAAGAAAGACCTCTTTCCCAGCCAGCTTTCGGGTGGTCAGCAGCAACTGGTCGGCATTGCCCGCGCGCTGATCAGCAAGCCCAAGCTGCTGCTGGCCGATGAACCCACCGGCAACCTCAACTCCAGGCAGGGAGAAGAAATCATGGAGCTGTTTAAAAAGCTGAATGAAGAGGATGGCGTTACCATTGTACAGGTAACCCACTCCGAAAAAAATGCCGCTTATGGCCACCGGATCATCAACCTGCTCGACGGCCGGATTGAACACCCCCATTAATTAGAATAATCCATGAAACAGAATATCGTGACAGTGATGGGTGGCATATTGTGCTGCCTGGCGACCATCATTTTACCTGCCCGCAGCCAGGCGCAGTCAGACAGCGCCGGCAATTTCAGCCTTCAGCAATGCGTGGAGGTGGCGCTTAAAAACAACCTGGAGCTTAAGCAGGCGGAGCTGCTCGCCGCATCGGGCCAGATCGATTACCGGCAGGCAAAAACCAATCTCTTACCCAACCTGAACGGCAATGTAGAGCATGGCCTGAACCAGGGCCGCAGCATCGATCCATTTTCCAACGCGTATCTCAATCAGAACATCAGCTATGCGAACTATGGCCTTAACAGCGGTGTATCGCTATTCAACGGGCTGTCGGCCATCAATGCGGTAAAGCAATACCGCCTCTCCGCCGCCGCCAGCCAGCTCGACGTGCAGTTGAACAAAGACATGCTGACACTGAACGTGATAAACGCCTACCTGCAGGTGCTGGCCGCCGAAGACCAGTTGGTGCAGGTACAAAACCAGGTCAACCTTAGCCAGAAGCAGGTGGAAAGACTTGCTATACTGAATGAGGAGGGCACTATTCCACCTTCGCAGCTTTTCGACCTGAAGGGACAATTGGCGGGCGACCAGGTAACGCTGGTAAATACCCGCAACCAATTGGAATCGGCCCGGCTCAGCCTGGTACAGTTGATGAATATTCCATACAATGCCGCCCTCAGGCTGGAAAGGATTGCCAACGACGAGCTGCTGGCCAAATTTTCCGGAAACGCCGACTCGGTATATCAGCAGGCGCTGCACGAGCTGCCCATCGTAAAAGCAGCCAGCACCCGCAAGGAGAGCGCCGGCTTTGCGCTGAAAGCCGTTAAAGGCCAGTACTGGCCCACCGTGAACCTGAACGCGGGATTATACACCAATTATTCAAGCGCGGCGCGTACATCCAGCCTCCTGTCTACCAGCGACCAGCAAACGAACCAGTACGTGCTGGTGGGCGGCATAAAAGAGCCGGTGTACATGCCGGTAAGCCAGTATGTCGACAACAAGATCGGCTACGGCAACCAGTTCAAAAACAACTACAGCACCAACGTGAACCTGAGTGTACGTGTACCCATTTTCAACTACCTCAGCACGCGGAACAAGGTGGCGAGGGCAAAACTCGATGTGGAGAACAGCCATCTCGTAGAAAACAATGCCAAAATAAAGCTACAGCAGCAGGTGGAACAGGCTTTCCTGAACATGAATGCCGCCTATAACCGCTTCAACGTATTGCTGCAGCAAACGGATGCGTTCGGTGAGTCGTTTCGCATCACCGAGGCAAGATTCAACGAAGGAGTGGTCAACTCGGTAGATTATCTCACCGCCAAGAACAACGTCGACCGCTCGAACATCAGCCTGATCAATGCCAAATACGAATACGTATTACGGATTAAAATACTGAACTATTACCAGCATGCGCCGCTCTGGTAAATCAGGGAACGATCAGTTTTCGCACAACCGGGGCGCTCAGTTCGTCTGCTTCAATGAATACGGTATAGATGCCACTATTGCGCAGGCTGCCATGGCCTTCTATAACCTGCTTTAT
>JAKPBL010000632.1 GCA_029778965.1 Bacteroidota bacterium | reverse complement strand
GCATTGGTCCAGAACACGTCGATGTTCTGTGGCTTGGCCGATACTTTCACATCAGTGAGCGGATCGCGCGAGCCCAGGTAATTGGAGAACAGGTCGAGACGTGATTTATAGGTAACATTCTTCACCACCTCTTTCATGAAATTCGCCGACAGGTAGGCGCCTGCCTGGAAAGCCACTTTACGGCCCGGGTTCACCCCATAGTTCACCGCCAGCGGCGTTTCGGGCTCCAGGGTGGAAGGATCAACACCACTGGCAAAATAATAGCTGTACGGATCGTTCGACACAATCACCCAGCGGGCAGAGATCGGCGAGAACAGCACATTGAAATAAGACGTAGGCTTCCATTCGATACCGGGCGATACCAGCAGGTAGGCCGGCGCAAAGAGACCGGAAATACGGCGTTTCAGCCCTTTGTTCAGGTAATCGTAATCATACCCGTCGCTCATCTGCGTACGCAGGTTCAGTACCCCGGCAACCGCCCATTTTGCACTCAGGTCTTTTCCGACCTTGCTGTAAAAATCGAGCTTATCGTCGGTTTTACGGGTACCCAGCGAGCTGGTGCGCTGCATGGCATACCCCAGGTCGAGGCTGTTGTTCCAGAAAAAGGCGCCCCTTTTCTGGTTGGCGAACAGGGTAGCGAAACCGGCTACCGAAAACGAAGATTTCTCGGCACCTGCCGCCCAGTTGGCACTGTTACCCTGGGCGAAGTTCAGCGAAAACACGCCGCCCTTCCGCCAGCCGCGGGAGTTGTACTTAATGGTGGTATCGTCGACCGAGGTTCGCTCGCGTTCCGATTTGATGTTGGAAATGGTCTGGTCTTGCGCCAGTGTAAACAAGGGTGCAGCGGCCAGCATTGCATAGGTCAGAATTTCCTTGATTCTTGTCATAAGATTCGATTTTGTGTTCAAAAGGGCAGCAATCGTCGGGCTTATTTATTCTTCAGCTCGTCTCTGATCTCTGCCAGCAACTTTTCAGTGGCGGAAGGCGCCGGTGCGGCATTGGGGTCTTTGCGAAGAACCGCTTTGATAAAGAGATAGCACACCAGGGCCACGATCACGAAGTCGAGCACATTGGTCAGGAAGAGGCCATATTTGAAGGTGATGGCTTCAGCAACCACATTGTTATTGGCGTCGAGCTCCGCTCCCTTCAGGGTATATGTGAGCTTCGAAAAATCTTTCCCGCCAGTCAGCAGCCCCAGGATAGGCGCTACTAACCCTTCGGTGAAAGAACCCACCAATTTGGTGAACGCGGTACCCATCAGGAAACCGATGGCTACATCAACCAGGTTGCCTTTGGTGGCAAATGCTTTGAAGTCAGATAAGAATGCCATGTTGGTAGTTGTTTAGTTGGGGCAATACTACGACAATTTGCCCTTATGAGCGGCCGGTAATCCAAATTAACGACTGGATAACAGGCCTCTGGGTATTATGCAATTGTTTAGTATGTCTTATACCGACATGATTTCTTTTTCCTTGGCAGCCAGTAGTTTCTCTACCAGGGCAATATTGCGGTCGGTGATTCCCTGCGCCTCGTTCTCGGCATCTTTACCGGCATCTTCGCTCAGGCCTTCTTTCTGCAACTTTTTGATCTGTTCTATCGCGTCCCGCCGAATGCTGCGCACCGCCACTTTGGCCTGCTCGCCTTCGGCATTGCATCTTTTCACCAGCTCTTTCCGGCGTTCTTCGGTCATCGGCGGCAGGAACATGCGAATGATAACCCCGTCGTTTTGCGGGTTGATCCCGATATTGGAATTGATGATGGCTCTTTCAATGGGCTGGAGCATGTTTTTCTCCCAGGGTTGAACAGTAATAGTGCGGGCGTCGATGGCCGCGATATTAGCCACCTGGCTGATGGGGGTGGCGCTGCCGTAATAATCGACCGAAATGCCGTCGAGCATTTGCGGATTTGCTTTTCCTGCCCTGATTTTTATCAACTCCTGCTCAAGATGGCTGATGGCTTTTTTCATCCCATCGGCAGCATCCTCCAGAATCAACGATACTTCTTCTGCCATTTTATAATTATTAATCGCGCAAAACTAAAAAAAAAGAAGCTATTTCTGCTGCAAAACAGCGTCTTCCGTAAGCGGAACGATCCTGGCATGCGGGTCGGATGCCTTCAACTGGCTGGCCGGCGTAACAAAAAGGCGGGGACGCTGGCGGCGCAGGTAGAACAGGACACCTATAATACCGAAGAAAAGCAACGACAGGGTGCCGATCACCCAGTTACAACCGGCTTTGTTCAGCAGGAAAGCGATGGCAATGGCAGCGGCATTGAGCGACAGCAATGAAATGGCGATGGTGCGGTGCGACAAGCCCAGGTCGAGCAACAGGTGGTGAATGTGGTTCCGGTCGGGCGAAAAGGGAGAACGCCGCTGGAACATCCTGATGGCAAAAACCCGCAGGGTGTCGAAAAGCGGTACTACCAGGATGCTGAAGCCAACCGCCGGCGCTGCCATGATGGGAAAGCTGGTGGCCGGGTCAGCGGCCACATTGATGAATTTGATAACGAGAATGGCGTTGATCAGCCCGATAAGCAGGGATCCGGTATCGCCCATAAAGATCCGCGCCGGCTGGAAATTGAAGATCAGGAAGGCCAGGATGGCGCCCGACATCGAAAAAGCCAGCACCGCATCGGCCGTATCGCCCACGCTGATAAAATACAGGCCAAACACGGAAGTCGAGAGCAGGCCCAGGCTGCCGGCCAGCCCGTCAACGCCGTCGATCAGGTTAAAGGAGTTTATGATAACGATCACTGTAAGGTAAGTGAACAGCAGGCTGAAGGTTTCGGGAAGATGGGTTATTCCCAGGAAGCCGCCCATGCTGGTGATCTGGAGGTTACCGTAATAAACCACCACAAAAGCCGCCAGCACCTGGCCGATAAACTTCATGATGGGTGAAATGATGACGATATCGTCTTTCAGTCCCAGGTAAAACACCACTACCGCCGATGCGAGGAAATACTGCAACTCTTTTCCTTCCTGGAAATTGGCTATCAGCAGGGTAGCGAAAGCAAAGCCGGCGAAAATACCCAGTCCGCCGAGCGCAGGCACCGGGGCCTGGTGTACTTTGCGTTCGTCGGGTATATCATACAGTTTCTTCAGTGCGGCGACCCGTATAATGACCGGTATGGCCAGAAAGGTAACCGTAAATGATATAGTGAGCGCAAGGATTACGTCGAACATGTAGGCTGCTTTCGTGATTTCATAAAAAACTCGTTCCAGCGCATTCGCCGTTATGGCGGCAAAGGTAGCGTAAATGACTGAAACCGGGCGGGCCGACTCCCAATGAATATCCTTGTATCAGGCCCGCGCCCCTGGATAACGCGTACATAAAACGGTGAGGCACGGCTTTTTAGTCTGGAATGCCCCAACTGATCTGAAATGAATTAGATTTGCCCCACAATTTTTGCATATGGCCAGCTTACAGGAAATAGCATCGCAGATTCGCCGCGATATCGTCAGAATGGTTCATGGCGTGGCAAGTGGTCACCCCGGCGGTTCACTGGGTTGTACCGATTTTTTTACCGCGCTCTATTTCAAGGTGATGAAACGCAATCCCGGGTTTAACATGGACGGTATTGGGGAAGACCTGTTTTTCCTTTCCAATGGCCATATTTCGCCGGTATTCTATTCCACGCTGGCCCGTGCGGGTTATTTTGATGTCAGCGAGCTGGCTACTTTCCGCCGGCTGAACAGCCGCCTGCAGGGCCACCCTGCCACCCATGAGCACCTGCCGGGTATTCGGGTCGCCAGCGGATCGCTGGGGCAGGGCATGAGCGTAGCCATCGGCGCCGCCCTTGCCAAAAAACTGAACGACGATAATCACATCGTTTATTCGCTGCACGGCGATGGCGAGCTCGACGAAGGCCAGAACTGGGAAGCTGCGATGTTCGCCGCTCACCATCATATCGATAACCTGATCGCCACGATCGACTGGAACGGCCAGCAAATCGATGGTCCCACAGTAAAAGTGATGAACCTCGGCAACCTCCCCGAAAAATTCAAGGCCTTCGGCTGGGAGGTGATCCATCTCGAAGAAGGGAATAACGTAGATAAGGTAGTGGCAGCCCTCGAGCACGCCAAAACCTTTGTCGGAAACGGCAAACCCATCGTCATCATGATGAGGACTGTTATGGGCGCGGGGGTTGATTTCATGGAAGGCAGCCACGAGTGGCACGGCATTGCACCCAATGATGAGCAACTGGCGCGCGCGCTGGCGCAGTTGCCGGAAACCTTGGGTGATTATTGAGGGTGGAGATTTGATTCGTGTGCAGGCTCGTTTCTCGCAGAGCAGGTTTTTTTCTCGCAGAGAGGAGTTGTCTGTTTCTCGCCAAGACGCAAAGGAGCCAAGACGCAAAGAGATAAAAACCTCTTGTCGGGCGAATACTGTTCTGGAAAAAGCGACTTGTTATCAGGAATGACGGCTTGCTGTTATACATTTTCGCCGGTGAAAATGACTTGCATTTACACGTGACGACAGCCGTTTACAGTCTATATGCGGCCCCTTCGAGCCCATTAGACGGAGATATATTGCTGAAGTACCCGCTCAGTTCCTGAGAGAAACAAAAAATCCGCCCTCTGGCTAAAAGCAACGGTTTACTCTTTAAGCAACATCTTTGCTCCTTTGCGTCTTGGCGAGAAACAGACAACTCCTCTCTGCGAGAAAAAAACCTGCTCTGCGAGAAACGGGCCCGCCTAAAAAACAACCC
>JAKPBL010000599.1 GCA_029778965.1 Bacteroidota bacterium | reverse complement strand
GCCCTGGATAATCGGACCCTTTTTCGGGCAATCGCCCGAAACGTATTTCGTGCACCATATCGGCATGCACCATGCCGAAAACAACCTCGACGACGATGATAGCTGCACCATGCACTACCAGCGCGACTCGCTGCGCGATTTTCTGAGGTATTTTATTCGCTTTTTTTTCCTGGTCATCTATAACCTGTCGCAATATTTTGTGCGTAAGAACAGGCGCAAGCTGCGCGGCCGGTTGTTACGGGGCGAATTCAGCTTTATCCTGATGTGCATACTGCTCAGCTTTATCAACTGGCAGGCTACCCTGGTCGTGTTTATCATCCCCTTCCTGATCTCCCGCCTGATCATGATGCTGGGCAACTGGGCGCAGCACAGCTTTGTCTGTGCATCCGATCCCGGCAACGAATACAAAAACAGCATCACCTGCATCAATACGAACTACAACCACAAATGCTGGAACGACGGATACCATATCAGCCATCATGAAAAACCCACCTTACACTGGACGGAGCATCCCATCCATTTTCAGCAGAATATCGACCGCTACGCGGCGAACGATGCCATTGTATTCGACGGCATACATTTTCTGCATGTGTGGTTTTACCTGATGTTGAAGCGATACGACCTGCTGGCCAAAAGCTTCGTCAATATCGGGAACAGGTTCAGGAGCGATGCCGACGTTATTAACTTCCTGCAGCAGCGAACAAAAAAGATATAAGAGAAACCAGGAACGGACCGACACGTGCGTAAGCTGATCAATGTATGAAGAACCCTTACCTGTCGCTGCTTGGCATCGCCTGGCGGTATGCCCGACAGCAGAAGAAGCGATTTGTGCTGATATACTCGCTGTTTATTGCGGCCAGTATTATTTCAGCCATGAATCCGCTGTTATACGGCTGGTTCATCAATGCCGTGCAGGAAAAAGGCATCATGCAATTGCATTATGCCTGGGTGTATGCGATGGCGGTGCTGGGGCTTAAACTGGCGGAGTGGGCCTTCCACGGGCCGGCGCGGGTATATGAGAATTATCTCGCTTTTCATCTCGGCCGGAATTTTCTCGAAGAGCTGTACCACAAAACACTGCACCTGCCGGTGCAATGGCACCAGGACCACCACAGCGGCACCACCATCAACCGTATACGCAAAGCATACGAGGCCCTGAAAGATTTCTTTTCGAACGGCTTCATGTATTTCTATACGCTGACCAAATTCATTTCATCGCTCGTTGCCATGCTGATCTTTTCGCCTGTTTTCGGGTTGGTGGGCGTGCTGATCGGGGTCGTTACGGTTTTCCTGATCTTCCGGTTCGACCGGCCTTATATGAAAGCGATCGATGAGAAGAACGAAAAAGAGCACATTGTTTCCGCGTCGCTGTTCGACAGCCTTTCCAATATACTAACGGTGATCACCCTGCGGCTGGAGAAGAGGATGGAAAAAAGCCTGCTGGGTAAGGTGAGCGATATTTTTCCGCCCTTTGCCCGAAGCGCGCGTATCAACGAATGGAAATGGTTTGCAGCCGATACCATGGTCACTTTGGTGTATGTCATCACGGCGGTGGGGTATATTTACCAGCATACACGTCCCGGTTCGGTGTTCATGCTCGGAAGCCTGGTGGCGCTGCTGGGCTTTGTAAACCAGTTTACCAGTGTTTTTCATGATATCGCCTACCAGTACACGCAGGTAGTGCAATACAATACCGATGTGCAAACGGCGCGTTTCATTGAAACGGCTTACCAGGAGCACCATCTTCCCGAAGAAGGTAAAATGCTGCCCGCTCAGTGGCGGGTGATCACCGTTTCCAACCTTTCTTTTTCTCACAGTGCCGAGCAGCAGAAAACCGGTTACCAGGGGCTGCAGCACATCAGCCTGCAACTGGAAAGAGGTAAAAAGGTCGCCATTATCGGCGAAAGCGGCAGCGGCAAATCGACGCTGCTGGCCGTACTGCGCGGTTTGTATTCACCTGAACCAGGTATGGAGATCAGGGTCGACGGCACGGTGCCGGTGAACCATGAAGCGCTGTCGGCCGCCATTACCCTGTTTCCGCAGGAGCCCGAGATTTTTGAAAGCAGCATCGAACACAATATCACCCTTGGATTGCCTTTCACCGCAGAAGAAGTAACGGCCGTTTGCCGTACGGCTTCTTTTGAAGAGGTGGTGGAGCAACTGCCAAACGGGCTTCAGTCGAATATCCAGGAAAAGGGCGTGAATCTTTCCGGCGGGCAAAAACAACGGCTGGCGCTGGCCCGCGGTGTGCTGGCGGCACAGGGCAGCGACATCGTGCTGCTCGACGAGCCCACCAGCAGCGTAGATCCCAAAACCGAAATACAGATCTACCAGAAGATGTTTGCAGCTTTCTCCGACAAGGCAGTGATATCAACCCTTCACCGCTTATACCTGCTTCCTTACTTCGATTACATTTATGTAATGGCAAACGGGCTTATCGCCGACGAAGGAACCTTCGCCGCGCTGAAGAAGAATTCAGACATTTTCAATGCACTGTGGGAGCACCAGGCCCATGCTTCACGGGAAGTGTAGCAACTCTAGCGCCGGGATTACCCGGCAAGATGCATAGCTCCGCTGTCGATAACAACGGGGTATAAACGTTCTATATGCCTCCTGCGAACTACCTGACAGTGCGGCTGGCCTGAATTCGAAATTCGGTTCTCCGGTTTGCCTGCCTGCCGCCGTTTGTATGGTTAGTTGCAATCGGATCGTTTTCTCCTTTACCGGACAGCATCATTTTACCCAACGGCACACCAAGCGCAGCCAACGCTGTTTTCACCGAGGCAGCCCGTCGTTCACTTAGCAACTGGTTATCGGCAGTACTACCCACGTTGTCAGTATAACCGGTGATATAAAGCGTATCGAATTTCACCCTCCCCAGGGCATATGCAATCTGTGCGAGGTAAGGTTGGGCTGCTGGTTGCAGGTAGTATTCGTTATTGGGAAATTCAATGTTTTTTGCCAGCAGGTTGATCAGTGCGGTGACATGCTGAACCGATTGTGTGCCGACCGAATCCCGTATCATTTTTTCCGGTGCAGTCTGCGCCAGGGGACAGCCGTTGTTTTCAATAAAGCCGGGAATGAGCACACAGCTATCACGGTTGTCAGGTATGCCGTCGAGGTCCGTATCCGGACAACCCTGAAAGCCCGGCAGTCCCGCTACTTGCGGACAAAGGTCTGCTTCATCAGGAACGCCGTCGTTATCCATATCGCTGGCAGCGGGAGCCGAAACAAATGTTGCGCGTGTGATTGGTGGTTTTCTTTTTTTCAATGTTCCGAACAACCCCAACTGTACACGGGCGCCATTGCTAAGCGTATTATTGACCAGGTAAGCCGCCGATAACTGTATCCTGGCAAGCGGACTGATACGCAGATCGGCGCCGGTGCCAATCATAACACCCGGGTATAGCTGCCGATGCAGGTAGCTGGCGCCGGCGCCGGCGATCGCCAATATATGCAGCCTGCCATCGGAAAGCGAAATACGTCGTTGCAGGGAGGCATTTATTTCTGCCAGTAAGGTTCTGCCGGTACCGGTGTCTTTACGATAAAGGCCGGGTTCGGCAGGTAGACATCCCAGCGACAAATGGTAGTTATACCTTGTATTAATACCATTTAAAAAACTCACATGAAATCCTGTTTGCCAACCTTGTTTGTTTTTCAGTCGGCTGAAATTCGTTTCAGCTACATGAAGGCCGA
>JAKPBL010000299.1 GCA_029778965.1 Bacteroidota bacterium | reverse complement strand
GGCAAAAGGTGGTGAAGGTATTCGGGCATGAAGAAATAGCCATGGAACAATTCGACGTGCTGAACGAAACCCTGCGGGAGAAAGCGTCCAAGGCACAGTTTTATTCGGGAATGATGATGCCGCTGATGGTAAATATGAGCACCATCAACTATGCGTTGACAACGATTGTCGGCGCCGTGCTGGCCATCACCCGCGGGCTGGACCTGGGCGGACTGGCTGCCTTTCTGCAATATGCGCGCCAGTTCGGCCGGCCGGTGAACGAGATATCGAGCCAGTACAATAGCCTGCAGGCGGCCCTGGCCGGCGCCGAACGGATCTTTGCAGTGATAGACGCCGAACCCGAGCCGGCAACCACCGATCCGAAACCCATGCCCCGGCCGGTGCAGGGCGCCATACAATTCGATCAGGTGAATTTCAGCTATGTGCCGGAAAAGCAGGTGCTGTACGACATCTCGGTTGCCGCCGCACCCGGTCAAAAGATCGCGTTTGTAGGAGAAACAGGCGCCGGAAAATCAACCATCATTAACCTGCTGCCCCGGTTTTACCCGATCGGCTCGGGCGATATATCGTTGGATGGCGTGTCGATCTTTTCGCTGCACAAAGACGAGCTGCGGCAAAAGATCGCCATCGTATTCCAGGACACGCATTTGTTCACCGAAACGGTGATGGAGAACATCCGCTACGGCCGCCTCGGTGCCAGCGACCAGGAGGTGATAGAGGCAGCGAAGCTGGCGGCGGCCGACAGTTTCATCAACCTGTTGCCACAGGGCTACCAGACAGTGCTGACCAATGATGGCGCCAACCTCAGCCAGGGTCAGCGGCAGTTGCTGAACATTGCGCGGGCCACCGTTGCGCAAACACCCGTGCTGGTATTGGACGAGGCAACCAGTTCCATCGATACGCGAACCGAGATCGCCATACAAAAAGGAGTCGACAGCCTGATGAAGAACAAAACCAGCTTTGTGATCGCACACCGGTTATCGACCGTACGGAATGCCGACCTGATCTGCGTTATCGATAACGGCCGTATCGTTGAACGCGGCAGCCATGAGCAGTTGCTCGCCATGCAGGGAAAATATTACCAGTTGTATATGAGCCAGTTTGATTAGTGGTTATTTATGCGTTGTTGCCCAGCCATTCGCGTTGCCCAGGCTGCCGTTGGTGGAAGGCGCCGGTTTTGCCATGCCGAAGGGAAGCGCCCCCGGCGTAAAGTGAAACCACCGGCAATGGGCCGTTCCAATTCGAGGGTCTACCCATTGCGTGAAATCCTTTTGGGCAGCCGCAGGCGATTGGAAAACGAAGAAAGCGTTCAGCAGCAGCAAAATTCTACCCTATATTTTCATGTGCCATTGTTGATGTAAGGTGCGTGTCGTGAAAAACACTGCGGGTCAAGAGCACAAGTTCTGTGACATTGACCAGCTAAAATAATCCGGGTATTATACCGGCGAAAGGATTATCGAACCGGCAGGAAGGGCCCGACGAAAGCGCATCCTGTCTGCCATTTCCGTATTTTCGGATACACCCAACCAATTACCATGAAGAAAGCCTGCTGGCTGCTGGCGTTTATGCTGATAAGCGGCATTCTCCCGGCGCAAACCATCGACCTGAAAAAGAAGCTGCCGCTGGTGGACCGTTACATCGACAGCCTGGTGAAAGACTGGAATATACCGGGGCTGGCCATCGGTATCGTACAGAACGATCAACTGGTATATGCAAAGGGGTTCGGTTACCGCGACCTCGCCCGGAAGCTGCCGGTCGATACCGCTACCTTGTTTCCCATTGCTTCCAATACCAAGCTGTTTACGGCCACCATTGCTGCTGAAATGCAGGGCGAAGGCAGGCTCAGCCTCGATGCACCTGTCAAAACCTACCTGCCGCTGCTGCAGTTTTCGACCGATGAACTGAACGCCAAAGCAAGCCTGCGCGATCTGCTCAGCCATCGTACCGGCCTGCCCAGGTACGATCTCTTCTGGGCGTATAATACGGATATTACACGCGATGAACTGCTGCAACTGGTGCGCTATATGAAGCCGCGGTTCAGCCTGCGCGAAGGATATATTTATAACAACGTGATGTACGCCATGGCGGGTATTGCCCTGGAAAAGATAGCCGACTCGTCGTGGGAGCGTCTTGTCAGCAAGCGCCTGTTCGCCCCGTTGCAAATGACGGCCTCCTGTTTTCTGCCCGAAGAAATGACAGCTTATGGAAACTATGCGCTGTCGTATTACCAGGACGACAGCACAAAAGAACTGTTACCCATCACGCACCTCGCGCAGTCGCTTGCACTGGGGCCTGCAGGCACCATCAAATCGACCGTGGGCGATATGAGCCATTGGATGATCGCGCAGTTGAACAACGGACAATACAAGGGCGCTCAGGCCATTCCCGCGGCTGCCGTCACAGAAACCCTGCTGGCACAAACCGTCACCGAAAAAACAACGCGCTGGCCGGAGCTGTCTCATTCACTCTATTGCCTGGGCAGAACCGTGCAGCAGTACAAAGGCTATTCATTGGTGTCTCATACCGGTTCGATCGATGGATTTTATTCCAATCTCAGCTTTTTTCCCGCGCAGAAGATCGGCATTTTCATGGTGCACAATTCGATGGAAGCGGGTTCGCTGCGATCGGTAATGGCGCTCCCGGTATTTGATATC
>JAKPBL010000570.1 GCA_029778965.1 Bacteroidota bacterium | reverse complement strand
CCTATCAGCCCAAGGGTCTTTGGGAATCGGCTACCTCGGGCCGCGGAGCGCTGGCCACTTATGTGCAGGACAAGGGCGATAAGCTGTACCGGCGGGGCCTATACACTTTCATCAAACTGACCTCGCCACCACCTTCCATGATACTTTTTGATGCCAGCAACCGCGATCAGTGCGAAGTGAAGCGGCTGCAAACCAATACACCGCTGCAAGCCCTGGCCATGATGAACGATCCCACGGTGCTGGAAGCGTCGCGGGTATTGGCGCAGCACCTGCTGGAAACCAACGCCGATGTATATGCGAATATTGACCGGGCTTTCCGCCAGGTTCTTTGCCGGCCGATGACAGGCAAGGAAAAAAAGATCGTGGAAGACTATTACCGGCAGCAGTTGCAGGCATTTGAGAAACAGTCGCTCGATGCTGCCAAAACCCTGGCGGTGGGGGAATACCCCCCCAACGACAAGCTGCCCAAACCGGTCTTTGCAGCCCTGATGAAAACCATCAATCTCTTTTACAATATGGAAGAAACCATTGTAAAGTCGTGACCATGGAGAAAGAACAACTGGAGTTCCATCTCAATATGAACCGCCGCCGGTTTCTCACCACCGCCGGGCTTGGTATAGGCAGCGTAGCCCTGGGGTCGTTGCTGGTGCCGGGTTTGTTTAAAAAAGAAGATGCCGAAGCGCTTATTGCGCAGCGCCTGCCGCAGTTTGCACCCCGTGCCAAACGGATCATTTATCTTTTCCAGAACGGCGCGCCGTCGCAACTGGAATTGTTTGATTACAAGCCCCTGCTGCGCGAAAAATTCGGGCAGGACCTGCCGGCGTCCATCCGCCAGGGGCAGCGCCTGACAGGCATGACCGCTTCGCAAACAAAATTTCCGCTGGCGGGATCGGTATTCGATTTCGCCCAATACGGTGAGTCACGGGCATGGATATCCGAATTGCTGCCACACACTGCTTCGGTGGTTGATGACCTGTGTATTGTAAAGAGCATGTTCACCGAAGCCATTAACCACGACCCCGCGCTGACGTTCTTCCAGACAGGGGCACAGGTAGGCAACCGGCCCAGCATGGGCGCCTGGCTGAGTTACGGGCTGGGCAGCGAAAACCAGAACCTGCCGGCCTTCTGCGTGCTGCTCAGCAAGGGAAAAGGAAACGGGCAGGGTGTGTATGCCAAACTGTGGACCAACGGTTTTCTCGATTCGGTGCACCAGGGCGTTCGTTTCAGCAGCGGCGACAATCCCGTATTATACCTTAATAACCAGGAAGCCATAACGGGCATGGACAGGCGTAGCATGCTCGACAAGCTGGCCAGTCTGAACGCATTGAACTATGAGAAATTCGGCGATCCCGAGATCAATGCCAAAGTGCAGCAATACGAGATGGCCTATCGCATGCAGACGGCCGTACCCGAAGTGACCGACCTGAGCAAAGAGCCTGAATCGATCATCAAAATGTACGGGGCCGATTGCCTTACCCCCGGCACTTATGCGGCGAACTGCCTGCTGGCGAGAAAGTTGTCGGAGGCAGGCGTGCGTTTTGTGCAGTTATATCACCAGGGCTGGGATGGTCATGGCAACCTGCCGGGTGAGATACGGGGGCAGTGTCTCGATACCGACCAGGCTTCGGCGGCACTCATCACCGACCTGAAACAGCGTGGTCTGCTCGATGAGACCCTGGTCATCTGGGGAGGCGAATTCGGCCGTACCAATTATTGCCAGGGTACGCTTACCAAAGACAATTACGGCCGTGACCACCACCCGCGTTGCTTCACCTTATGGATGGCCGGCGGGGGGGTAAAACCCGGCGTATACGGCGAAACAGATGAGTTTGGCTACAATATTGTCAGCAACCCGGTGCACGTGCATGATTTTCATGCCACCATTCTGCACCTGATGGGACTCAATCATGAAGAACTTACATTCAAACACCTGGGCCGGCGTTATCGGTTGACCGATGTAGCCGGCACCGTGGTAAAAGACCTAATCAAGACCTGATGCAAAGAAGGCATTTCGTACAGCAAAGCGCATTGTCGGCCGCGGCCCTTATGTGTGCGCCGCTCATGAGCAAAGATCCTGTGCTGGGGCAGGCGCAGAAACGTTACCGGCTCGATACACAGTGGAGCAGGGCCGACGCCGCCCGTTATCCGGTGAAAGACTGCCATGAAATGGTGCAGGACAGCAAGGGCAACATATTATTGCTGACCAACGATACGCACAACAACGTGATCGTATATAGTAAAAAAGGCAAAGTGCTGAAAACCTGGGGCACCAGCTACCCGGGTGCCCACGGACTTACGCTTTTCAATGAGAACGGAACCGATGTGCTGTTTATCTGCGACAACAGCCGGCACCAGGTGATCAAAACGACCATCGATGGAAGAGAGTTGCTGGTACTCGACTATCCCCGGGAAAGCGGGTTATACGCCAAGTCGGAAGAATATATTCCCACCGAAACAGCTATTGCCGCCAACGGCGATATTTATGTGGCCGATGGATACGGAAAAGATTTTATTCACCAATATGATGCCGGTGGCCGGTATGTCAAAAGCTTTGGGGGGCGTGGCGCTGAAAAGAGCAACCTGTTAAATGCACATGGCGTTTGTTTCGATACCCGTGGTGGCGGCAAGCCCACGCTGATTGTTACATCGCGACAGGAGAACGCCTTCAAGCGATACGATACCGATGGCAATTACCTTGAAACCATCGCCCTGCCTGGCGCCTGGGTTTGCCGACCGGTGATCAGGGGCGATTACCTGTATGCGGCGGTATTGCAATCGAACAACCGCCAGTGGAAAGGTTCCGGTTTTGTGACCATACTCGATAAAGACAATAAGGTGGTATCCAACCTGGGTGGTACGGCGCCTGTATATAACAACGACCAGTTGCAGGAAATGGAACAGTCCACCCCCAATTTCATTTACCCGCATGATGTGTGCATCGACGACGACGAATGTATCTATGTGGCGCAATGGAATTCGAACCAGCTTTATCCGTTTAAATTATCGCCGGTCATTTAATGCGCAACGCCCGCTCCATTTTATTCAATGCCTGTTTTGCAGCCAATTGCCTGCTGGTTTTTCTGCTGTTGCTGGAAGACCGGCTGCTGATCCCGTCGTGGTTGCAGGTTGCGGGCAGGATGCACCCGCTGGTGCTGCATTTTCCCCTCGTGCTGGTACTGCTGGCCGCGATCTGGGAAATGCTGATCGGTTTCAGGTGGTTCCATACTCCCGACGGTGACGCCATTGGCGACAGCCTGCTGTTGTCGGCGGCACTCACTTCGGTGATCGCTGCGCTGATGGGTTTCTTTTTGTCGCGCGAACCTGGTTATGATGCGGCGCAGATCGCCCTGCACAAATGGTCGGGTGTTGGCTTATCACTCTGCTGCCTGCTCTGGTACCTGCTTCGTACAGTGCTGCGCCGGCAGCGCTGGCGGGTGGCTGCCGCATCATTGCTGTCGGTATTGGTACTGTTGCTGGCCGGCCATGAAGGCGGCATCATCACCCACGGTGAAAATTTTCTGGGTGCGCCTGCCGCGGGCGCCGAAGAAACAGAACTGGTACCCTTTGAGCAGGCTGAATTGTTTGCACATGTGATCCGGCCCATTCTCGCCGAAAAATGTGTGAGCTGCCACAACCCGTCGAAAGCAAAAGGCGAACTGGTGCTCAACAACATCGCGTCGATACTCAAAGGCGGCAAGAGCGGTGTTTTGTGGGATACCACGGCGGCTGATCTCGGCCTGTTATTGCGCCGCATTCACCTGCCGCTGGAAGAAGAAAAACACATGCCGCCCAAGGCTAAACCCCAGCTCACGCCCGAAGAAACGGCCATTTTGTTTTACTGGATCAAAGCAGGCGCCGACACCAGCCTGAAGCTGGCTGATCTGCCGGAAACCGACAGCCTTCGGCTGCTT
>JAKPBL010000566.1 GCA_029778965.1 Bacteroidota bacterium | reverse complement strand
CGGCAAACCGTTCATGGGTGAGCAGGCGCGGGATATCCACTGGACAGACCAGCTAAACCTGTCGACCATCCAGCAGAACCTGCAGCAATACCTGGTGGGCGCCTGCGTGCTGGCCCTGGCCGCGGGTATGGTGATCGGATTGCTTTCTTATATTGCCATGAAATGGGAACGAATCTTTTCGGCCTGATCTATCGCTTCTTTCGTAAAAACAGGCCGGCCTTCTGGTGCTGCTTCCTGCTCGCTATTGCGGTGCCGGGCTTCTTTGCGTCGCGCATACGGCTGGAAGAAGACATTAACAGCATCATTCCGCAAGACGAAAAGACCCAACAGTTAAACGCGCTGTTCCAGCAGAGCAAGCTGCTCGATAAAATGATCGTAACGGTGTCGCAGCCGCCTGCGGCCGAAGCGCAGCCCGACAGCCTGGTGACGCTGGCCGACAGCCTCGCCGCCATCAGCACCAGGCGCCTCTCGACCTGGATTGCCGACACCTATTGGATCGTTCCCGAAGAAACCAGCCGGCAATTGATGGAAGCAGTGCAGGCACGCTTGCCGCTGTACCTGGAAGCGAGCGATTACAACCAGCTCGACAGCCTGCTGCAGCCCGCTTTTCTGCATCAAAGACTTGAACGGCAGAAAACATTGTTGTCCTCGCCCGCCGGCCTTGCACTCAAGCCTTTTATCGCGGCCGACCTGCCGGGACTCGGCAGCAATGCCCTGAAACGCTTACAGTCCCTGCAGGTCGACAGCCAGTTCGATCTGTATGATGGTCATATACTAAGCCGCGACCAGAAGCAGGCTATCCTCTTCCTCACCCCGAAATATCCCAAGAGCAATACCGGCGAAAACAACCGTTTTCTCGACGCCTTCGACCAACTGATCGACAGCCTGCAGCAGGATCATCCGGGCTATACGATCAGCTATTACGGCGGAACGGCCGTGGCTGCGGGCAATGCCCGGCAATTGCGGAACGACAGCCTGCTGACACAGGGCATCACTGTGCTGTTCCTGATTGTTTTTCTCGGCTGGTATTTCCGGCGCGCACTGGCCTCGGTGCTGATACTGGTGCCTGCGGTTATGGGCGCCTTGATGTCGCTGGCCATCCTGTACTGGGTCAAAGGCAGCATATCGGTCATTGCCCTCGCTACGGGCTCGATCATATTGGGTATTGCCGTGAACTATTCGCTGCATGTGCTGAATCACTACCGGCACGAGCCCGATATGGAAACCGTGATCGCCGATCTCTGGCAGCCGCTGACTATCGGGAGCCTTACTACCGTATTGGGTTTTGCCTGTTTGCAGTGGGCGGAATCGGCCCTGCTGCGCGACCTCGGGCTTTTTGCCGCGCTGAGCCTCGCCGGGGCCAGTCTCTGTTCGTTGATCTTTTTGCCCGCCCTGCTGGGAAAGCCGTCAGCGCAGGCGGTAAAAGAAAGCAGGCTCGACAAGCTAGCGGGTTATCGCTTTGAAACGAATCGCAAGCTGGTGCTGGGCATATTGCTGCTCACCGTATTCTTTTCGTTTTTTGCCGGGCGCGTGGGCTTTGAGCCCGATATGAATAAAATGAATTTCATGCGGCCGGAGTTAAGGGCCGCTGAAAAGCAGGTCAATGCGCTCAATGCTTTCGCCCTGCAGTCGATCTATTTCATCAATGAAGGCCCGACACTCGAAGCGGCCCTGCGAAAGCAGGAAGCAAAAAGCGATACGCTGGAAGCGCTCCTGGAACGCGGATTGCTGAAAAAAGTAAGTGGATTGCAAACGGTGCTGTTGTCCGACTCCCTGCAGCAGGTGCGGATAGATCGATGGAATGCTTTCTGGACGCCGGAGAAAAAGCACTCGTTCATCAGCTTGCTGGAAAGCAGCGGAAAAGAAGCCGGTTTCACGATGGCTGCATTTGAACCCACCCGGCAATTGCTCGGTACTTCTTTCCAACCGATGGGCGACAGCATGGCGGCGGGCATCGGCAGCGACCTTCTTGCCAATTACCTGGTTCGCACCGACAGCTCGGTGAAGCTGATCAGCCTGCTGAAAACGGCGCCGGGTCAGAAAAACGAAGTGTACCGCGCCCTGGGTAACGGCCCGGGCAGCCTGGCGGTCGACATGCAATATGTTACCAACCGGCTGGTCGACATGGTGCAAAATGATTTCAACCGCATCAGTTGGATGGCGGCTATTATCGTTTTCGTGGTACTGCTCGTTTCTTTCGGACGCATCGAACTGGCGTTGATCGCGTTTGTTCCCATGCTCATCAGTTGGATATGGATACTCGGCATAATGGGTATCACCGGCATGAAATTCAACATCATCAACGTGATCATATCGGCCCTGATTTTCGGCCTGGGCGACGATTACAGCCTGTTCACTCTCGAAGGACTAATACAGGAATACAAAACAGGAAGGGGCAATGTGACTTCGTTCCGGTCGAGCATTTTATTGTCGGCCGTTACCACCATAGCGGGACTGGGTGTGCTGTTGTTCGCCCGGCATCCGTCGCTGCAAAGCATTGCCGGTATTGCCATTACCGGTATCGGATCGGTAGTGCTGATCTCGCAGGTGCTGATCCCCTGGCTGTTTCGGCTGCTCATTACCGATAGAACAAAACGGGGCAGGTATCCTTGGACGGCGCTTTACCTTTTTACCTCGGTGTTTTCGTTCAGTTATTTTTTGATAGGCTCCCTGCTGCTCAACCTGGTGGCGCTCCTGCTGCTGAAGCTGAATCCTTTTGCCGGGCGGCGATGCAGGTATTTCTATCACTATCTTATTTATGCATTCAACTGGGGGCTGATGCACGTAATGGTCAACGTGAAAAAAAAGACCGTGAACCCGGCGAAAGAAGACTTCAGCCGGCCGGCTGTTATCATCTGTAATCACCAGAGCTCGCTCGATGTGGTGACGGTGATGCAACTGCATCCCAGGCTGGTTATGTTCACCAACGAGCGGGTATGGCGGTCGCCGTTTTTCGGCTACGGTATTCGCGCCGCAGGGTACCTGCCTTTTGGCGCGGGAAGTTTCGAGGAGCACCTGCCCCGGCTGAAAGAGCTGATCGCCGAAGGTTATTCGGTTACGGTATTCCCCGAGGGCACACGCTCCAGAGACGGCAACCTGCAACGCTTTCACAAAGGCGCTTTTCTGCTGGCGGAACAATTGCAGCTAGATATCCTGCCCGTTATGCTGGTCGGAACTGGATATACCCTGCTGAAAAACGACCTGATGCTGCGGAACGGCAGGGTGGAAGTGCATTACCTGCCGCGCATCAGGCACAACGATCTTGCCTGGGGTGCCGGTTATGCGGAAAGGGCCAAAGCCATCGCCCGCTATTTCCGCGACCAGTACAATACGCGGCGGCAGGAGGTGGAAAATGCCGATCTCTATCGCGAAAAGCTGGTCAGCAATTACCTGTATAAAGGACCGGTGCTGGAATGGTACCTGCGGGTAAAAGCCAGCCTGGAGAAGAATTACAAGCATCTGCTGCATTTTGCTGCGCCCAATGCCCGTATACTCGACCTGGGATGCGGGTACGGTTTTCTCTGCTATATGCTGCAATACACCGGCCCGCAGCGGCAGATCACGGGCATCGATTATGATGCGGAAAAAATTGCCGTGGCGGCGCACGGCTGGTCGCGCAGCGAGTCGCTGCAGTTTTACCAGGCCGATATTACACAGATCGACTGGGAGGCATACGACCTGGTATATATACTTGATGTGCTGCATTATCTCCCGCCGGCAAAGCAGGAGGCGCTGGTTACCGCCGCGCTGCGGCACCTGCGGCCCGGCGGCAGGCTGGTGGTAAGAGACGGTGATGCGGAACAGCAGGAAAAACACCGGAAAACCCGGCTCACCGAACTGTTCTCCACCCGCCTGCTCGGATTTAACCAGACCAGCGGTGAGCTGCATTTTACGAATGCAGCCACCATGCACCGGCTGGCCGCCGCCAATGGTTTCTCCCTCCGGCAGCAGGCAGACAGTGAGCGAACTTCAAACACTATTTTTGTGTTTTCAAAAAATGACCCTGGTGACGGAAGCCCGATATGATATAGTGCTGGTAGGCAGCGGCCTCGGCGCACTGCTTTGCGCCGTTATTCTCGGCAAGCATGGTTACCGGGTATGTGTACTCGAAAAGAACCGGCAATACGGCGGCTGCCTGCAGAGCTTTGCGCGCGATAAACAGGTATTCGACAGCGGCGTGCATTATATAGGCTCACTGGGGCCCGGTGAAACCCTGTACCAGGTATTCAAATTTGCGGAGATCATGAACGACCTGCCGCTGGAAAAAATGGATGAAGCCGTTTTTGACCGCATCGTTTTTTTGGATGATGAGGAAAGCTATGACCAGGCGCAGGGTTATACCGACTTTGCCGACAGGCTGATACAAAAGTTTCCCGAAGAAGCCGCAGCCATTCACGCCTACTGCGATAAGCTGCAATCTGTTTGCCGTCAGTTCGCGTACTACCAGTTGCGCGACGGCAGGGGCCTGCAAGAAAAGCAGTCCGTGCTCGACCTGCCGCTGAAAGCTTACCTCGAATCGATCACCGGCAATACACGGCTGCAGGAGGTGCTTGCGGGAAATAACCTGTTATATGCCGGTGAAGCGGAAACCACGCCCTTTTACGTTCATGCCCTGGTAGTGAACAGCTATATCGAGAGCTCCTGGAAATGCATCGACGGCGGCGCGCAGATCACCCGCCGGCTGCTTAAATCGATCCGCCGGTATGGAGGTGTACTCTTCAACCATTGCGAAGTGGTTTCGCTCGAAGAAAAAGACGGGAAGATCGATGCTGCGGTGCTTAAAGACGGGCGTCGTATTGAAGGAAAATATTTTATCTCGAATATCCACCCGCAACAGACCATTGCATTGACGCAAACCCGGCTGCTGCGGCCACTCTACCGGGAACGCATAACCGCATTAAAGAATACCATTTCCACTTTTTGCGTGTACCTGACCCTGAAGCCCGGTACCCTGCGATACCAAAACCACAACTATTACCTGCACACAAAAAATGGTGTTTGGGAGGCGATCTGCTGCGACCCGCTGGTGTGGCCGCAAACGGTGTATGTTTTTTTCGGCGCTGTGGGCGGGCAACAGGAATACGCTACCACCCTTACCCTGATGGCCTATATGCCTTATGAATGGGTGCAGCCCTGGGCCAACAGCTTCAATACCGATACCAAGCCCGGCGATCGCGGCGATGGATATGCCGCCTTCAAAAAAGAGATGGAGCGGAAAGTGATCGCCGTTGCGGCGCGGCAATTTCCGGCACTCCCGGCGGCTGTTTCGTCGGTCTGCAGCGCCACACCGCTTTCATACCGTGATTATATCGGCACTGCCGATGGCTCGCTGTACGGCATTGCCAAAAATGCGCACCATCCCGTCAGCGGATTTATATCGCCCCGTACCAAGGTTCCGAATTTGTACCTTACCGGCCAGAACCTGCTGATGCACGGCCTGCTGGGCGTTGCCATCGGCGCCCTGCAAACCTCTACTGAATTCGTTGACCAGGCGGAACTTTTAGAAAAGATCAGACATGCGTAGGATAGCGAAGAAACTGGGAAAGATACTGCTGATTGTTCTGGGCGTTTTCGGGCTCCTGTTGCTCCTGCTGGGCGGCTATCTCTATCGTGTGTCGCAGATCGGGCCACCCGTTATTGCCGATAGCAGCGCCGCACAGTGGCAGCGCAGCGAACCATCCGCAAACTTTTATACCCTGGGCCCCAACTGGTTCAGGCACAGCAAAAGCGGCTTGTATGAGCTGTATGTGGAAGGGAAAGATTTTGAGCGCGGCGTCGTTAACGGCAAGCTCACCCGCGAGCTGGTGCAGCGCCAGGAAGACCATTTCGCCGAGCAGATCGAAAAAATGATCCCTTCGGCATTCTACCGGCAGTTCCTCAAATATTTTGTAGGCTGGTTCAACCGCGACCTGCCCAAAGAAGTGACCGATGAATACAAGCGCGAGATCTACGGCATTTCTTTATCGGCGTCAGACCGGTACGGTTATATCGGCACGCCCTACCAGCGGCTGCTGAATTACCATGCGGCGCACGATATCGGCCATGCACTGCAAAGCATGGCCCTGGTGGGCTGCACTTCGTTCGCCACTTGGAATGGCCATTCGGCCGACAGCAGCCTGATCATCGGCCGCAACTTCGATTTCTGGGTGGGCGACAAGTTTGCCGAAGACAAGATCGTCGGGTTCTTCAAACCGGCCGACGGCTATGGCTTCATGACCGTTACCTGGGGCGGTTTTATCGGTGCAGTGAGTGGCATGAATGAAAAAGGACTGACCGTTACCATCAATGCCGCCAAAACAGATATTCCGCCGGGCGCCGCTACCCCCGTATCGCTCGTGGCGCGCGAGATACTGCAATATGCTTCCAATATTAAGGAAGCCATCGCGGTGGCCGAACGGCGCAAGATGTTTGTATCGGAATCTTTTCTCATCGGATCAGCCGCCGACAACAAAGCCGTCATTATAGAAAAAACGCCCGCTTCGCTCGATGTATATGATCCCGGCAGCGACCATATCATTTGCACCAATCATTTCCAGGGCGAGGCATTGCGGCACAGCGCCGCCAACGAGCAGCAGTTGAAAGAAAGTGCGTCGCCCTACCGCTACCGCCGCATGGAAGAGCTGGTAGCCGCCGCCGGTAAGAACACCGTGGCGCAAACGGTGGCCATTTTGAGAGACTACCGCGGTTACCAGGGCGCAGACATCGGTCTCGGCAATGAAAAAGCCGTGAACCAGTTCATCGCCCATCATTCCATCGTTTTCGAACCGCAGAAAAGGCTGGTATGGGTGTCGACCGCACCCTGGCAGTTGGGCGCTTTTGTTTGCTACGACCTTACTAAAGTGATGGGCCTGCATGGCCTGCAAACCGATCGCGAGGTGGCCGACAGCGGCTTTACCATCGCCCCCGATAGTTTGTTATTTTCGCCCCGGTTTGAGGCTTTTCAGCGATTCCGCAGCTACCGGCAGCGCATTCTTGATGGAGGATGGGTGGCGCCCGACAGCATCGTGGCCAGTAATCCCACGTATTACCATGCCTGGGTGCTTGCCGGAAACGAAAGCCGCCGGAAAGGCGACAACGCCGCGGCGATCGGCTATTATAAAAAAGCGCTGACCATGGAGATCGCCACCCTCGGTGAGCGGCAGGCGGTGGAAGAGGCGATCAAAGCCTGCTCAAAAGAATAAAATGATACTCGGAACGGGAATTGATACGATAGAAGTGGCCCGCGTGGCGGCGAAGCTCGGTAAAGACAACGGCTTCAAAGAGCTGGTGTTTGCACCCGAAGAGATCAGCTATTGCGAAAAGCAGGCGCATGCCGACCAGCATTTCGCCGCCCGGTTTGCCGCCAAGGAAGCCTTTTTTAAAGCCCTCGGAACCGGCTGGAAAAACGGAACGGCCTTTAATGAGGTAGTGGTGACGCATAACGGCGAAGGACAACCGCAGATTCACCTGGCCGGCGAAACAGCCGTTACCCTTGGCGCTTATCGCATCGGCAGGATCCATGTTTCCCTTTCCCACCAACCCTCCATAGCTACGGCCATCGTCATACTGGAACAATGAACCACCCAAATTACCAACCACAGATAGCTTTTGGAAACCCCACCCATATCAGTGACCTGCAGCACCACAAGCTGCAGGCGCTGGTACAATGGCTCGCTGCCCGTTCACCTTTTTACCGGGAGCTATTTGCCGCTGCGGGCATTGATCCGGTGCAGATAAAAACCACGGCCGACCTGGCCGGGATCTCCGTTACCACCAAAGAAGATATCCAGGGCCGTAACTGGGATTTCTGCTGCGTGCCCCGTGAGCAGATCGCGGAATATATGGCTACCTCGGGTACCCTGGGCAATCCCGTTACCATTGCACTGACGCAGAACGACCTGGACCGGCTGGCCTATAACGAGTATTGTTCATTTATTACGGCGGGCGGATCGGAGAAGGATGTGTACCAGCTTATGCTGACGCTCGACCGGCAGTTCATGGCCGGCATGGCTTATTA
Organism: Bacteroidota bacterium; assembly: GCA_029778965.1. GTDB lineage: Bacteria > Bacteroidota > Bacteroidia > Chitinophagales > Chitinophagaceae > Flavihumibacter. Next base: position 686 of record JAKPBL010000566.1, on the reverse strand, counting down.
TATGGGCATCCGCCGGCTCGGCGCGGGAGTAGTGCGCGTGGGTCCCGGCGCCCCGGCCCTGCATTGGGAAACCATCCGTCGCGTGCAGCCGACGGTGCTGGTGGGCGTGCCGTCGTTTTTACTGAAGCTGATCGAGTTTGCGCAACAGCAGGGTATTGACCTGCAACAGACGCCTGTTAAAACGGTGGTTTGTATCGGCGAGGCGATCCGTCATCCCGACGGCAGCCTGAACCGTCTTGGCGGCAATATCGTTGAACAATGGCCCCTTATGCTGGCGGGTACCTATGCCTCTACCGAAATGCAGACCGCTTTTACCGAGTGTGTGCATGGTCAGGGCGGGCACCTCAATGCGGAGTTGCTGATCGTGGAGTTGCTCGATGATAATAACCAGCCTGTGCCCGACGGCCAGCCCGGCGAGGTTACCATTACCACCCTGGGGGTGGAAGGCATGCCCCTACTTCGGTATAAAACCGGCGATATCTGCATTCGCAACAGCGCCCCCTGCGCCTGTGGCCGCAATACCCCGCGCCTGTCGGGCGTGCTCGGCCGTAAGAAGCAGATGATCAAGCTCAAGGGAACCAGCTTCTACCCGCCGGCGCTCTTCGACCTGCTGCACCAGGTGCCTGCCGTAAAAGATTATGCGGTGGAGTTGCATGCCAATGAGTACGGTACCGACGAAGTGCTGC
>JAKPBL010000561.1 GCA_029778965.1 Bacteroidota bacterium | reverse complement strand
CTGGGCAAAGACGCCGCCGAAACCGGGCGCTGGAAGAATATGCAGGAGCAGATCCGCGGGGGATTGAACCGGTATTGCTGGAACGCCGGCAAAGGATTATATACCGCTTATCTCTATCCCGCCTTTCTCGGCTACCGGAAATCAGACAGGGTGGATATCATGTCGAACGGACTCTGCACCCTGCTCGGTGTAACCGATACGGCGCAGACCCGGAGCATCGTGGAGAACTACCCGCTTTATCCTTATGGCGGCGCGGTATTGTATCCTACCATTCCCGATGATTTCGCCTATCACAACAAAAGCATCTGGGCTGTGTGGCAAACCCCGCTGATGTACACCGCGCGCAATACCGGCCACAGCGCCGTAGCGCTGCACCTGATGCGATCGCTGGTTCGCCAGGGAGCGATGTTCCTGACCCATAAGGAGAACATGACCTACGATACGGGATTCGACGATAATACTGCCCTCAATTCCAACCGACAATTATGGTCGGTAGCCGCTTACCTCAGCATGGTATATCGCATGCTGTTCGGCATGGAACTAACGGAAACGGGTATGCGCTTTACGCCGGTTGTTCCCGAAGAACTGGTACACGGCCCTCTTTCCCTGCATGATTTCAGGTACCGAAACGCCCTTCTGTCGGTCAGCATCGAAGGCCACGGCAATAAAATAGCGCAAATCACCGTGAACGGAAAGGAAGAGCGACCGGGATATGAACTGCCGGCCGACGCCACCGGCCGGTATGATATCGTCATCAAAATGGAAAACGCGGCAAATACGCAAGCCGACCGCATGAACCTTGTGAATCCCGGTCCGGGTAAAGACTGGTCGCCCGTGGAACCAATCAGCCAGCCGTCGGGCGGCGGGATCGCCTACCAGTCCCGGCCGGAGCTGCAATACACCTGGGTGACGCCCGCGGGCGACACCGGCGCCGTCGACCCTCTTTCCCTGAACGGCCGGCCCCTGGGCTTCTATTCGCTGTACAGCACCAACAAACAGGGTTTCGCTTCCGACCTGGCGGCGCCCGTACTGAACAGCCCGGTACAGATCAAAGTCGAAGCCGAAGCCGCCAACCGCATGGCAGCGCCCCGCGAACTGCCGATGCCGGCGGCCTTTTCGGGCGGTTATGCGTTCGACGCCACCAACGCGACCCGGCCGGTGGTTTTCGACATCGACCTGCCCGAAGGCGGCGACTATGCCGTTTCGATAACCGGATCAAACGGCCACGGCCCGCACGATGTATTCTGCTATATCCGCTCCGTATTCCTCGACGGGCAAGACAGCGGCACCTTTATTCTCGAATCGTCCGGCAACTGGAACAGCCGCACCCGTTCCAACCAACTGCTTTTTCGCAACCTGGCTGCCGGCAGGCACAAACTGGAACTCAGGTTCGACCCCGAGCACAAGGGATACGACAACAACATGTCGTTTGCACGGGGCGATAAGTACAGGAATGAAGCGATGATCGATTACGCCGAGTGGGCGCTCATAAGAAGTAACAGGTAAAAAAAATCGGCTCCCCTCGGGGAGCCGCAATAAGCAATTGGTCGGTCAGTAATTACCACTTGTCAACTTCTTCATGCTCGCCGCTTGTAGGCGGCGGGGGCGCAGCGGTAACCGGTGCAGGCACAGGGTCTGCCGCTTCTGCCGCTTTGGGCGCAACGTTCTCTTCCGGTAAGGATTCGATCAGCTCGCCGTTTTCATCGAGGTTGTCGTGGTTATAGGCATCAAAATCAAAATCAGGCATCAGGTCTGTTTTCACATAGTCAACAGCTTCTGTAAGGGCCTTCAGAAACTTATTGAAGTCTTCCTTATACAAAAAGATCTTGTGACGGTCGTAGCCGTTGTCGTCGAATTTCTTCCGGCTTTCTGTAATGGTCAGGTAATAGTCGTTGCTCCTGGTTGCACGTACATCAAAGAAATAGGTTCTGCGCTTCCCCGCCCTGATCCGTTTGCTGTAAACACTCTCCATCTTTTTATCATTGTTGTCGTACGCCACAGTTGATTTTTTTACAGTTTAATAATGCTGTCAACGATAAGAGAAGCAAATAAAGGGGTTGTTCAGCAATTCACAAAATTTTACAAAACTTTATTAAACCCATAAGGGTTTTCTATTATCCTTTTCCAGGCGACGCATCGTCGGGCTCTTCCTGCTGGTGCTCATAAAGGTATTGGTAATATCCCCCGTTACCGACCAGTTCGGCATGGGTGCCCATTTCGGCGATCCGGCCTTCGTCGAGCACAATGATCTTGTCGAACCGGAACAGCGAGAATATGCGATGGGTGATGATAATCGCCGTTTTATCATTAAGAAATGTATCGAGGTTACCTATTATTTGTTTTTCCGTTTTGGCGTCGACCGCGCTGAGGCAGTCGTCAAAAACGATGATATCAGGGTTTTTGAGCAGCGCCCTGGCGATGCTGATCCGCTGCTTCTGGCCGCCGCTGAGGGTCACTCCCCGCTCGCCGATCATGGTTTCATATTGCTGCGGAAAACCCATTATCTCCTGGTGTATGCTGGCCGCTTTTGCTGCCCCGATCACCGCCGCTTCGTCTACTTTGTCCAGGCCAAACGCAATATTATTGCGAATGCTGTCGCTGAAAAGGAACACATCCTGCGGCACATAGCTGACCTGCTGCCGCAAGTGATGCAGGTCGATGCTGCGAATGTCAACGCCTTCCAGCCTGATGCCGCCGCTATCGGGATCATACATCCGCAACAGCAATTGTGCAAGGGTGGTTTTACCGCTGCCGGTGCGGCCGAGTATGGCCACTTTCTCTCCTTTCCTGATCTGCAGCGTGAAATCTTTCAGCGCCCGGATGCCGGTATGCCGGTACGTAAAATCGACCTGGTCAAAATCGATGTTCCCGTGTAATACGGGTCGGCCAGCCGGAACCGGCTGCCTGATGAGCGGTTCCATGTCGAGAAACTCGTTGATGCGCCGCTGCGATACGATGGCCCGCTGGATCATGCTGGCCGTCCACCCGATGGCGCTTACCGGAAAGGTCAGAATATTGATGTACATCACGAACTCGGCGAGCGTACCGGCCGTTACGCCTGAATCCGGTTGCATCGCATAAATGCCGCCCACCAATATGGTAAGCAGCGTGCTGATACCGATCATCAGGCTCATCGACGGAAAATAGATGGCCTCCATTTTAGCCAGGCCGATGGCGCTGTTGCGGTAAGCCTCGCTGTTCTCTTCGAAATAATCGGCCTGCGCTTTTTCCTGTACAAAAGATTTGATCACCCTGATACCCGAATAAGATTCCTGCGCAGTGGTGGTAAGCTCCGACAAGAGCCGTTGTATGCGTTCGCTTTTACGATTGATGACCGTATTGACATAATAGATCGTCAGCGCCAGCAGGGGCAGGGGCGCCAGCACAACCAGGGTCAGCTTTGCATTGGCCGTGAACATATAATAAAGGCTGAAGCCAATGGTCACCGCCAGGTTGATGAAATACATAAGCGCCGGTCCCGTGTACATACGCACCCGGCTTACGTCTTCGGCAATCCGGTTCATCAGGTCGCCGGTGCGGTTTTCTTTATAAAACGACAAATCGAGCAACTGGTAGTGCCGGTATATTTCATTCTTCTGGTCGTATTCGATGTGCCGGCTCATCACGATGATGGTTTGCCGCGTAAGGAAAAGAAAGAAACCGCTGAGCAGGGCGGTTGCCAGTAACACCAGCCCGTTGGCCAGCAGCATCCGGCTGAAAGGAAGATCGCGGGTAAAGCCGACCAGCCATTGCACGGCAGGGTCATACGAATGCGTATTGGCTTTGGGACTGTACCCCGGCAGCATCCGCTCTACGGCATCCACAACGAAGCCGGTGATCTGCGGACTCAGTATCCTGAAATAGTTCGACAATACGATGAACAACATCCCCAGGAAAAAACGCCAGCGGTATTTCCAGAAATATTTATTGATGACCGACAGTTGCTTCATGGAAGCGCGAAGTTAACGGCTTTGCCGTCATTGAAACGCAACCAGGTATTGTGAGAGGTACTTCCCTTCGTCGGAATGCTTATAAAACAGCCGCGCTTTCCGGCCCAGCCGCAGGGAAGTATATCCTGCTTTTTTGTCTTCTTCCGTATTCAACGGTTGCAGCGAAGGATACCAGACGATATGCCCCGGCACGTCCAGCAGCAATTGGGGCTCGCTCCATTGCTGCGAATGATCGCCCTGCCCCAGGTCGGCATTCGGATTGAACGAAATGTACACGCGGCTGCCCTTCCAGCTCGGACCTTCCGCACGGGCCATCAGCATCACCCAACTGTGCAGGTAGTCGTTCCAGCTAACCGAAGGACCCCAATAATAGTGGGCCGTCGGCGAAGAGGCCGGGCCGCCGCCCGCGGCAACGGGTATCTGCAGCGAAGCCACCGGCCGGCCGATGCCATCGCCTTCGGCGGAAAAGGCGCTGCCGTTCCAGCGCTTTGCCTTACCGGCAGGCTGGTCGAGGTCTTTGATCGCAATACGGGCCACGCTGATGCACTGCCCGCTCCACTCCTTCCCGCCGTCGTAAGCCGCGCTGTCGTACACGCCGGGATAACCATATTCACCGTAAAAGATATAGAGATAGTCCCCCTGCGCTACTGCCGACGGATCACCCACACCTCCTGCGAAATTGATGCTGGTATTGTGCGGCCGCAAGATCAGGCGGGGCTGCAGGTCTTCCAAAATAATTCCTTTGTCGGTCCAGCTATTACCGCCGTCGGTCGACTTCATAATGCCGATACGGCAAACCGCGGTTTTGGTGTCGGCGCCGCGAAGTCCCTGTGGCCAGTTGACATCACGGTAACCTATACCCGAAATGGAATCGTACGGCAGGGTTTCGGGGTAATTTTCATTGTGATAAAGCGCATACAGCGTTTTCCCTGCAGGGTCTGTGCTGTCTTTATACAAGGTTTCGAACCAGACGGCGCCATGCAGGCCTGGTTTTTCCCGGGGAGCGTTGGCGGGTAACTGCGGACGAATAAATTGTTCGGGCCGGGCCAGGAAAACACTGTCGACCGAAACGCCGGCGGCATATTTCAGGTCGTCGGCATCTCCCCAAAGCGGGTCTTCGCCGTATTTACCGGGAAATATGCGGAAGCTGTCGCCTACCCATACCGATGCCATATTGCAATCGACAAAATTATTGAAGCTGAATACGGGCGTGGGAATAAGTGTAAACGCCGGCGTGCCGGGCTTTCCGGCTGTGTTGCGGCAGGCAAAAAAAGCAAATGGCAACAGCAATATCAGCGTAGCAGGCAGCAGGCGTCGCATGGCAATAAAGATATTATAAACTTACGCCTCTTTTCCAGGGAATAAAATCGTCCTGGCCAAGCAGCACGGCTTTGGGAATGACCTCGCCGCTGGCGGCGCGGATGCAATAGCTTAGTATCTCCGCTCCCATTTCGGCAATGGTTTTTTCACCCCGGATGATGGGTCCGGTATCGATGTCGATGATATCGGCCATCCGGCGGGCCAACTGGCTGTTGGTAGCCAGCTTTATGGTAGGACAAACAGGATTGCCGGTAGGTGTTCCCAGCCCGGTGGTAAAGAGAATGAGGGTGGCGCCGGCGGCGGCCTTGCCGGTAGTCGCTTCTACGTCGTTGCCCGGCGTGCAAACCAGGTTGAGGCCCGGTTTCACGGCGGGTTCGGTATAGTCGAGCACGTCGGTTACCGGGCTCATGCCCCCTTTCCTGGCAGCGCCGGCGCTCTTAATGGCGTCGGTGATGAGCCCGTCGCGGATATTTCCCGGTGAAGGATTCATGTGAAAACCCGATCCTGCCAGGTGCGCTCTTTCGTTGTATTCCTCCATGAGCCGGATGAATTTCCGGGCCGTGGGTTCGTCGACCGCCCGGTCGATCATCTCCTGCTCGGCGCCGCAGAGCTCGGGAAACTCGGCCAGCAGCACAGTGCCGCCCAATGCAACCAAAATATCGGCCGCATGACCCACCGCCGGGTTCGCCGATATGCCGCTGAAGCCGTCGCTTCCGCCACATTTAACGCCGATGGTCAGTTTCGACAACGGCGCCGGCCGCCGCTCGCAGCGGTTGATGATCGATAACCCTTCGAATGTTTGACGAATGGCTGCGCTGATCAGTTGCGGTTCGCTTTCCGATTGCTGCTGTTCAAAAACATACAGCGGTTTATCGAACGATGGATTCAGTGCTTTCAGCTCAGCGAGAAATTCGGCGGTCTGCAGGTGCTGGCATCCGAGGCTCAGCAGGGTAATGCCACCCACATTCGGGTGGTTGGCATAAGCCGCCAGCAGTTTACCGAGGGTTTCGGCGTCCTGCCGTGTACCGCCGCAGCCGCCATCGTGGTTCAGGAATTTAATACCATCCACATTTTCAAAAACCCGGTCCTGCTGAGGTGTGCCCGGCTGAAATGTCACCGTCGACAGGTCATCGCTCCTGCGCACCGCAGCGGCGAGCTGCCTGGCGTAGCGTTTATACTGGTCCGTTACTCCATAACCCAGCTCATTCACCAGCGCTTCCCGGATCACATCGAGATTGCGGTTCTCGCAAAAAACGGTCGGAATAAAAAGCCAGTAATTCGCCGTACCTACTTTACCGTCGCTGCGATGGTATCCGTTGAAGGTGCTGTTCACAAACGCGCTGGTATCGGGC
>JAKPBL010000558.1 GCA_029778965.1 Bacteroidota bacterium | reverse complement strand
GACAAGTATGATTCAAATGGCAGATGTCTGCGGATACGCTATAAGAAGATACTTGGAAAACGGTGAAACGACTTTATTTGATGAAATCTTTAAGAGAGCAGACAGAAGGGGAGCAACCGTGGTCGGTGTTAGACATTTTTCAAACCCTCCTTGCACTTGTAAAATTTGTTCGGCTCATAAATATAGCCCCGCTCCAAGTAGTACTGTATCTCCGTAGCATGACTGCCGACGTATGAATTTCAAAATACTAAGCAAATAGACGAAGTAACGATTCTGGCGTAAATGCTTATAAACGAATGAAAATTATTGCGCAATATGTATTGTGCATACACAACAATCAAGTGAGAGCGTTTTGGTATCGCTAACCGTATTGCTCCAGTTTGTAAGCGGCTGATCTTACCGTTTGGCACAATTCATGATTGCTGCGTATTCATTTGAAAAACCTTCGGCACCTGAGTCCCAGTGAGGACTGGGTCAGTGACAAGGTTTAATCGTTCACTAATATTAGTAAAATTATTTCTGCAATCCAAGATCAATATTTGGCTAATGATTTGACGAAATTCCCCTAATTTCAATCTCATCACGAGAAATAACCTTCGAACCCAAAGTTGCTGCCTTTCGGTTCGCCCCGACGATTGAGTAACCTCATTCCATTACCCCATTGGTATTTACACATTCGGCCACTATCACAGTAATCATTGTTTTCCGCTAACGCTGCCGCAGGCCATGCCGGCTAAAGGAGTCTGACCGTCAACAGCCAGGCCTTCCCAAGGGTTTGCCCACCTGTATACCCGCTGCTGAATTGCATCTGCGCATACCGGAAAACACGCCTCCGGCGGCATGGCGGGACATTGGCCTAGAAGCGACCCCGCCACGCGCAAGCTGCCCTCCGCATAAACCATCCACCATGACAAAGTCATCCTTCTGTTATACAGCCATCTTCCTTCTTATAATAGCAGTTCCCGCCTGCACCATCGGCCCCTTATCCGCCGAAGGCGAAAACAACGCCGACATGGTTCGCCTGCTGGCTGAAACCGCCGATAAAGAGAACGTGTTCGCCAATTCCTGGGCCGTCAACACGCGGATGGCGCGCTTCGATTCGGTGATCAGCGCCGGCGGCCGCAAACTCGATATGGCCACCGCGCGCTACAACAAGGCGATCTGCCTGCTGCAACTGGGCCGCGAAGAAGACGCCATCGCCCTGCTGGAAAACATGCTGGGCGACGAAAGCATCAACGATCCCATGTACGCCCGCATCCTGCGGCGCGACCTGGCCATCGCCTGCCTGCGCCTCGGCGAAAGGACCAATTGCATTCGGCAGCACTCGGGCGAATCCTGCGTGTTCCCCCTCCGGGGCGCCGGTGTTCACCTTAATAAAACGGGATCGGCCAAAGCCATCGAGCACCTCGAATGGCTGCTGCGCTTCAACCCTAACGACCTGGAATCGCGCTGGCTGCTCAATATCGCTTTCATGACCACGGGCAACTACCCCGGCGGCGTGCCTGCCGATCTGCTGATCGCCGGCCTCGACCGCGATTCATCGGCCAGCCCCGTGAAACCCTTTACCGACCTGGCCATCGCCACGGGCCTCAACGGCAAGAGCCAGGCCGGCGGCGCCATCATCGACGATTTCAACAACGACGGCTATCCTGATATCGTTACCTCGTCGTGGGACCTCGACGAGCACCTGTTCTTCGCCCGCAACAACGGCGACGGCACTTTTACCGACGTATCCGATTCATCGGGACTACAGGCTTTTTCGGGCGGCCTCCACATGATGCAAACCGATTACAACAACGACGGCTTCAAAGATATTTTTGTGCTGCGCGGCGGCTGGAAAGGATACTTCGGCAAAGAGCCCAATTCGCTGCTGCGCAATAACGGCGACGGTACTTTCACCGATGTTACGCGCCAGGCGGGGCTGCTGTCGTTCTACCCCACGCAAACCGCCACCTGGAACGATTTCAACAACGACGGCTGGCTTGACCTTTTCATCGGCAACGAATCGGGCGGCGATGGCGACCCCCATCCCTGCGAGTTCTATATCAACAACCGGAACGGCACTTTCACCAATGCCTCGGTAGAGGCGGGGCTCCATTTCTTCGCCTTCGTGAAGGGCGTTACCTCGGGCGATTATGACAACGACGGCCGGCCCGATATCTTCGTGTCCACCCTCGACGGCAAAAAGATGCTGCTGCACAACGAAGGCGTGCAGAACGGTATGGTGCGGTTCAAAGACAATACCGATGCCGCGGGACTGGGCCATTTCCTAACCCGTACCTTCCCCACCTGGTTCTTTGATTATGACAACGACGGCTGGCTCGATATCCTGGTATGCGGCTACGAATTCAACCGCAGCCTGGCATCGTATGCCGCAATGGAGTCCATGCACCTGCCCGTAGAGCAGTCGGGCAAAGTGTTCCTTTTCCATAACCTGCAGAACGGACGCTTTGAAGACGTATCGGCCACGGCGGGAATCGACCGCATCGCCTTCGCCATGGGGTCGAATTTCGGCGATATCGACAACGACGGCTGGCTCGATTTTTACCTCGGTACCGGGAACCCGCAATACCAGTCGCTCGTGCCGAATAAATTTTTCCGCAATCTCGGCGGAAAAGGTTTTGCCGACCTCACCAGTTCCGCGCGTCTCGGCAACCTGCAGAAAGGGCATGGGGTGGCTTTCTGCGACCTCGATAACGACGGCGACCAGGACATCTATATCAAAATGGGCGGCGCCTACAAGGGCGATGCCTACCAGGCCTCGCTGTACCTGAACCCAGGACAGAATACCAACCGCTGGATCGACCTGCAACTGGCAGGCGTTCGCTCCAACAAGGCGGCCATCGGCGCGAAGATCCGCGTCAGTTTTACAGACAGCGGTCTGCGGCGATCGGTGTACCGCGAGGTGAATTCGGGCGGAAGCTTCGGCGCGAATCCGCTGCTGCAGCACATTGGTATCGGGCAGGCGACGATGGTGGACTCGGTCGAGATCACCTGGCCGGCAAGCGGAACGAAGCAGGTGTTGACCCAGGTGCCCGCGGGAGATTATTTGCTGGTAACGGAAGGGGAGCAGGCGGTGAAGCACCGGCGGTTGAATAAGCTGGATTTTACCGGCAGGAGGGTGGGGTTGCTGCGCTGCGCGCCGACGAAGAGGTGAGGAGTAACGCCGGGTGATGAGGCTTGAATTGTTAAAATTTGAAGTCGCATTTTGCGACTTCAAGTGGGGTAAGGAAGGTTGTCCTATATATCTGTTTTTTGTTTGAGGTTCCAATTTGGCACCTCAAAAGTGACGACTGTTTTTCCCCGAATCCAAGTAATGGATTTTCAGGGCCATGATAATAATTGGGGTGTTTTCACCCATGGTGAGACCGGCTTCAATCTCGATATTTAGTATACATTTACTTCAAAGATGTATACTAAAATTGAAATTAGTGTACATTTGAATCAAGATGTACACTATCTTTTAAATGGTAATAGGGACCACCATATTACAACTCAACGGATATAAAGCATTCATTCCCAGTGCTTTTCCACCAAAGGGGTTGCTGGATTTTCCACAAGCCACCCTGGCAAAAGCGGCCATGGCCGAACGGCTGCTGGGTAAATTGGACGGTATCACCCATATTTTACCAGACGTTGATTTTTTTCTTAATATGTTCCGGATCAAAGATGCTACCAGCAGCGCCCAGATCGAAGGAACGCGGGCTACAATGATGGATGCGCTCGAAATGAATGCCGGGCTGCATGTAAGAGATACCGACGCCGATGATATTCTTTTTTATATCAATGCCCTGAACTACGGTACCGACCGGCTGAAGCAATTTCCCTTCTCTCTGCGTTTTATAAAGGAATTGCATGGCGAATTGATGACCGGTGCGCGCAGCAGCCATTTTGCCGACCCAGGCGAATATCGCCGGTCGCAAAACTGGATCGGCGGAACCACCCTGCAAAATGCAGCATTTGTTCCGCCGCCGGTGGAGGAAATGAATCGCGCACTGGGCGACCTGGAAAAATTTATACACGATAAGAACCTGGTGCCGGTGCTGCAGGCTGGTCTTATTCACGCCCAGTTTGAAACCATTCATCCCTTTCTCGACGGTAATGGCAGAACAGGCAGGCTGCTCATTACCCTTTTTTTGTATGAACGTGCTGTACTGGAAAAACCTGTGCTGTTTTTAAGCAGCTACTTCAAACAACACCAGCAGTTGTATTATGATAAACTGAACGCGTATCATGATGGTCGCGTGAATGAATGGATCGACTTTTACCTGGATGGCGTGATAAGCATTGCGCAGGAAGGAATAGAGATATCAAAAAAGATCACGGCCTTGCGCGAAGCGGATATGGGCAGGATTCAGTCGCTCGGCAAGCGCGAAGCAACCAGTGGCGTCAGGTTTCTGCAAGAGCTCTTCAAAGACCCCATCACCAGTAATGGCAAGGCGGCAACCACCATGCAACTGAGTCGCGTGGGTGCCGTAAAGTTGATAGACCGGTTTGTAAACATGGGCATATTGCATTTGCGCGACGACACGGTGAAGTATGGAAAGACCTTTGCTTACGGGAGATATATCGATATATTCAATGGATAGAGGGAATCAGTACAGGTTGATCGCGCTGATCATTTCACCATTTATCGGAAATCTGTTTCAATAGAGTAGTAGCCATGGTGCGGTACTGCAGTTGAAACAACCGGCCCATTTTCTACTTTTTTGATGCTGCCAAGCGAAGAAACAATGATGCCTTTTTCTGTCTTTTCAGTTCAGGAATTGACCATTTTTCATTAATGGTTTGTTATAAATAAAAGCTGCGTTCTAACTTGTCTTGAATTTTAAACAATTCAACATAATGCGACCAACTCAAAAAGTGAGAAGCCTTCTCACTTTTTGGAAATTCGGAGTAAAACAGCCTCATATAAATAAGGTTGCTGCGACTAAAACCCTTACCCAAAGCCGTTGCCAGGTCTTTTGAAAGATTATCAATTAAAGCCGTTCCATATTCGGCTTTTTGCTTTCCTTTTTGCTCAAACTCTACAATGTATTTACCAATTTGCCAATAGGTTTCTACCAAAGCTGTGTTTACGGCAACGGTAGCGTTAAATTGCCCTTGCTTATAGACGTCGGCACTCTGGCTAATTAAATTGGTGTAGTCGTTATTTATGTTTAGTTCTTTTGCCATACTTCTATTTCCTTATAATGGGTAATATTGTCGGCTACCACTTGCCGGCTTGTTTTTTAACTTCTTCGGCAGTTATATAGTTGCCCTCTTCGATCTCAGCATTGCCAGCCTGTAGGTCGCGGTTATAGACTTCCCGGCTTTGTGAAAATTCCTTTATTTCATAGCTTATACCCATCAGTTTCAGGGCTTTCAATAATCAGTCTTTTTTTGAGGCATCTCCGATGCTTTCGAAATCGATGATTAATTCCATAATACCTATTCGGTTGTAAAACAAAGATAAAAGAAAGATTATGGAGGAAGGATTGCGTATTTCCTTACCGCCTAAATCAATCCGGCAGCGATACTTTCACTATTACTGCTTCTTCAAAACCAATTGCGGCAATAGTATCACCGACTCCGTTCCTTTGGTCTCATCTTTCCAATAAACGACAAAATTTACCGTTGCCTCGGTCGGCTGAAACCCTTTTCGGGCATATTCGTCCAAAACCGTTTTGAATTTCTGCGCATATTTGAGCACCGGCTCACCATTGGCATTTCCCAGCCCGTCGTCCAGGATGCGCAGGCGAGCGCCACTGAGAATATTCCTTGTTCTGTGCCCGACAAACGCAAAATAGCCCAGGGCAACATCTTTATGCGTCAGGTACACGACTATTTGCCGGGGTTCTGGGTAGCTGTCCCTGTCTTCTCTGTAAATAAGCCCTTCTGCGACATACGGCCTTAAATAACTGCCATTGTAGTGTATGTACAAATTAGACTTTGCCCTGGTAACGGCTACATAAAACAGCCGCTTTTTTTCATCGGTGTCGGGTACAAAATTTTTCAGTAACAGGAACACATTGTCGAACTCTTTTCCCTTTGCCTTGTGTATGGTAGATACATATATGATCTCGCTGTCAACACGAACGAAATCTTCTATTTGAGATTCGGTTAAAAAAGTATTCCAGTCGCTTTTGTATTTCTTTGCCCTGTTCACGTCTTCAAATGCCTGGATCATCGCATCTGCCAGTTCCTTTTTTGCGCTGCCGTTGATGTGCTCCTTCAGCCGGCGTTTTGCGTTTTCCCAATCATCATCTGTTACCAGCGGCGAATCAGCATGGGTATTAAGGAGGTTTGAAAAATAACGCAGCTCATACAGGTTTTTCAGGCTAAAGCCGTCGTTCGACTGGATGAGCCTGGCTTGCAAGCCGTGTTGGAGCAGCAGACCGGTGAGCAACATGGCGTCATCGTTGGTGGGGGTCAGCACGCAGGTGGAACCGGCCAGCGCTGTTTGCCGGGCAATACCCGCTACCGGAACGAGCAGATTCTGATGGGCGTACCCGGTGATCTGAATGAACCCGTTTTGTCGCTGGCTGGCGAAGCAGGGTTCCGTTTTTAGGCGATTGCCGATGCCGGCGGCCCAGCTATTGGCAAAGGAAACAATATTGTCTTTGCTCCGGTAGTTTTCTGTCAACTCATACTTTACGGCGGCTTTTTCAGTGATCAGCTTTTGCATATAGGCGGCGTCGGCTCTCCTGAACCCGTAGATGTTTTGATCGTCGTCGCCTACCAGGATCACCCGCATCTCTTCGTTTTTGTCCATCAGCGCTTTTACCAGTTCGTATTCCTCCCTGTTCATGTCCTGCGCTTCATCTACCACCAATACGGTTTTGGTGATTTTGCTGGTTTCTATTTCGCCCGACCTGATCTTTCCAACAGCCGTGGAAATTATATTGTCTGCTTCCGTCAAACTGCCCAACCGGCCAAGTATATCGAAGCAGTAGGAATGAAAGGTTTTTATGTCGATATAACCCGCCGCATTGCCGATCAGTTCGATCAGCCTCTTTTTAAACTCCGTTGCGGCAGCGCGTGAAAAGGTAAGCATCAGCAATTGCTCGTGCTTTACATCTTCGGCCAATAGGAGAGAGGCCAGCTTGTGTACGAGCAGTCTTGTTTTGCCGCTGCCGGGTCCGGCGGCTACCACTATGTATTGATTGCTCGTGTCTTTTATGATTTGCAGTTGCGCGGGAGATAAGGCCCCGAACAGCCGGGCGAATTTTTCGGGCGTCAGGGTTCGCCTGATCTCATCCTGCCTGCTGCCGGGAAAATATTTTGCTAAGAAAGAAGTGTAATTCAGCGTGAAATAGTCATCAACAAACGATAGCGCTTCCTGGTAGTTGCGTATCATTTTTTGCGCATATTCTCCCACAATATGGATCTGTTGCACTTTTTGCTCGTAGAACTGCTTTAATTTCTCATAGTCGCTTTCCTTGTACTGGATCCGGTTGTTCTTTTCCAGGCGGTCGATAGTTAATTTGTTGTGCACCACCAGAAAACCGCCTTCTATTTTAATGGCTTCTATTCTCGACAGGTAAAACAGGCTGTCTTCGATATCATCGATCGACGCCTGTACAGAAAATAGGCCCTGCTCCGTTTCTATCATTTCTTTCAGCTCATGAACCGAAAACTCGATCAGTACATCTTCCTGCCGGTTGTCTGCGGCTATTGTTTCGGTGGCTTTTTTGTACAGGTATTCGGTGATTCGTTTGGCCAGCAGGTGCCGCTTTTCCTGCTTTTCCCGAAACGTAGCTTTGTCTGTTAAAAGCGCGATCTGTACATGATTTTTTGAATATTCCAGGTGCTGGCGTTTGATCCAGTTTTTAATAGACCAGAAGTTGAGAATGGTTTTCAGCTTGTTTAAAGAGCTGTCTTTGAGCCCGGACCGGATAAACGCTTCTATGATTTCTTTTAAATGATAGGAAGCTTCTCCTTCGGTCAGAAGCGATAATAAAACTTCCTCCTGTTTCCGGAAGCTGTCTACGATCGCCAATGATTTGTTGGCCGATTCGGTTTTTTTAATAAAAGCCGTGAGGTCTTTTGTATGGGCCAGTATTTTTTCTTCCCGCATCAATTCGATAACGCGAATCACTTCTTCTTTATAAATACCCAGTTGATCGGATATATAGTCGATGCGGGATTCGGCTGTTTCTTCGGTGGACAGTCTTTTGCTTTTGCTGGAGAAGAGTTTTTTGATAATGCGAATAGCTTTTTCTTTCTCTTTGGTGGAAAATTTGTCAGACGCGTTTATTTTGTCAACCGCCTCCTGCGCATTTTTGCTTAAAATGCTGCTGGCGAAAATCCTCGGCATATTCTGGCCCCTTTTCAGGTACCCGGCTTCTTCCAGGGCGGCAATGGCCGTGGTTACCCTGGTTTCTATTTCGGTGATGCCATCGTCCCAGCCTGCTTTCCGGGCAATTTCAAGGGCTGAATTGGAGGCCTTGCTTCTTGTTTTGGTTAGTTCTTTTATGGCCCGCCAAATCTGGTTGATCTCCTTGCTGCTGATCTTTGTTTGGTTGAGCAGGATAAAGTGTTTGTCCAGGTCTTCTTCATTGAACAATACATAGCAATCGGCATGGATGTTTTCATCGCGTCCCGCTCTCCCGGCTTCCTGCACATAGTTTTCGAGCGAATCGGAAATGTCGAAATGTATGACGGCGCCCACATCGCTTTTGTCCACACCCATCCCAAAGGCCGAAGTGGCGACCATTATATTTACCTCGCCATTCATGAAAGCATTCTGGTTCTTCGACTTTTCTTCTTTATCCATTTTTCCATGATAGGGCCGGGCGTTAAAGCCGTCGTCGATTAGCCGTTGCGCCAGCTTATAGGCTCTTCTTGTTCTGGATACATATATAATAGCGGGACAGTTTTTGGTTTCAATAATGTTTCTGAGCTGGTTGTATTTGTCTTCTTCGTTGTTTTTCAGGAAAACGCGGTATTGCAAATTGGTTCTTGCCGCGTTGGCCCTGAAAACGGTCAGTTGCAGGTTTAATTTTTCCTGGAAATAGGATTTT
>JAKPBL010000544.1 GCA_029778965.1 Bacteroidota bacterium | reverse complement strand
CATCTTAGCCGGCGTACCGCAGGACCTGGCCGCCATATCAGTGCACACCCGTCGGGTGCCACCCGTCGGGTAGTACCGGACGGGTGGCACCCGACGGGTAAAAAAAGCGTAGTTTTGTGGTCTTCCCTCCGGGCTATCGCGCACGATTTTGTCGTTCGAGGAAAGTCCGGACAGCACAGGGCGATACACCGGCTAACGGCCGGGCTGCAGGCAACTGCAGACAGACAGTGCCACAGAAAATAACTACCCCTTCGGGGGAAAAGGTGAAAATGTGGGGTAAGAGCCCACGGTCAGCGGCAGCAATGCCATTGACGGGTAAACCTTGTATGCTGAAATGCCATGTAAACCGGTGGTTGAGGGCGGCCCGCCCGATGCCGCAAGGCAACGCCGGAGGGTAGGCAGCTAGAGTGCCGCAGCAATGTTGCACCGAGATAAATGATAGCCACTGCTCAGGCAGTACAGAATCCGGCTTACAGGAGGGAAGATTTTTTAGCTTGTCCAGTATTGACTATACAGGTTGCCGGCTTTAAGCAGGCTGTCGTGCCGGCCCTGTTCCTGCACCTTGCCGTCTTTCAGCACGATGATCTCGTCGGCGTGCCGGATGGTAGACAACCGGTGGGCAATAATGATCAGGGTTTTATTTTGTTGTTTGAACCAGTCCAGTGCTTCCTGGATAGTTCGTTCACTGGCGGGATCGAGGTGACTGGTTGCTTCGTCGAGGATCAGTATTTCCGGGTTTCGGTACAAAGCACGCGCAATAGCCAGCCGCTGTCGTTGCCCGCCGGAAAGATTGGTTCCATTCTCGTTTAATATGGTATTGTAGTTGTCCGGCAGCTTTTCAATCACTTCATGCAGGCCGGTAATTTTTGCGATTACCAATAATCGCTGCAGATCCGGTTGCCCGTCTCCGATGGCAATATTCTCAATCAGGGTACCCGAAAAAAGATCGACCTGCTGTGGAACAACCCCTATCTGTTGCCGCAGGCTCGCTGTGCTGAAATGCGTTATATCGATGCCACCGATGGTAATATTCCCTTCTTTCAGCGGATAAAGGTTTTGCAGCAATGACAGGAGCGATGATTTGCCGCTGCCGCTTTCGCCTACGATGGCAGTGGTCTGGTTTTTCCGGATGGTCAGGTCCAGCCCGCTGAATACTATTGCACGGGCTCCATACCGGAAATGGATATTGTTGAAGCGGATATCGCCGGCCAGGGCCGGCGTCAGCTCGATGGCATGCGCCGGCTGCGACTCGGCATCGAGATCGATGATCTCGAAAAGACGGTCGGCGGCAATCAACGCATCCTGGATATTCTTGTTGGCCCCAATCAGCGACAGCGCGGGGCCGGTCAAATAGCCCATCAGCGCATAAAACGATAACAGTTCACCGGCGGTCAGTTCCCGCCGGGTTACAAAATAAGCGCCGCACCAAAGCAGGATGATGGTACACAGGCGGGTGAAAAGATCGGAGGCGCTGCCAATGAGTACGCCCCGGATGCTGCTTTGGTAAACGGATCTCAGTAATGTAATAAAACGATTTTCTGTAGTAAGGTGCACGTGCTGCTCAAGGCCGAAACGCTTGATGGTGCGGGCGGCGTTCAGGCTCTCCACCAGGTGAGTCTCCAGGTCGGCGCCGTGCTCCATCAGCCTGCGCTGCCATTTTTTATTGACAAGGTCGCTTATCCAATACAAGGCAATATAAACC
>JAKPBL010000529.1 GCA_029778965.1 Bacteroidota bacterium | reverse complement strand
AAGCGGCTGGCCAGCGACACGCAAATGCAGCAGGATAAACGCAGAATGATCGGCGTGCTCGAGAACTGGAAAGCCAGGCAAACTACGGCGAAGCCGCCGTTGTATATCATTGCGGTGAGCGGCGGCGGCACCCGAAGCGCTACTTTCACCATGGGCGTGCTGCAAAAGCTCGACAGCCTGTCGGGGCATCAATTGATGCGGCAAAGCTTTCTTATTACGGGGGCCTCGGGCGGTATGCTCGGCGCGGCCTATTTCAGGGCGCTTGCCGAGCAGCGCGATGCCGGCAAACGCGTGCTCAACCTGCAAGACCCTGTTTTCATCGACGATATTTCGAAAGACCTGCTGAACCCCACCTTTTCTTCTTTCGTGGCGCGCGACCTGGCCGCCCCGGCACAGAAATTCAAGGTAGGAGAGTATACCTATGTGAAAGACCGTGCCTATTCTTTCGAACAGCAGTTCAACAAGAATACGCGGTACCTGCTCGACCGCGGGCTGGGCCAGTTTGCCGCCGCCGAAAAAGCGGCCACCATCCCGACCATGATCTTAAGTTCGGTCATCACGCGCGACGGCCGTAAGATGCTCATCAGCACGCACCCTATCAGTTTCCTGATGCGCCCGCCGGGCGATCTGCAGGACGGCTCGGACCCTGATGCCATCGATTTTGCCGCTTTCTTCGCGCAACAAGACCCTATGAACCTGCGCCTGCTCACGGCCCTGCGCATGAATGCCACTTTTCCCTATGTATTACCCAACGTATGGCTTCCGTCGCAGCCAACCATCGATGTGATGGATGCGGGCCTGCGCGATAACTTCGGACTGGAAACCGCCATCCGTTTTATACATGTGTTCGAAGACTGGATAAAAGAGAATACGGCAGGGGTGGTGCTGATCCAGATCCGCGACAGGAAGGGCGGCGGCTGGGAAACGCCTTTTACATCAAGCGCTATTTCGGAGCTGGTGACCAAGCCCATGCTGCTGCTGCAGTACAATTGGTACAAGATGCAGCAATACAACCAGGTAGACCAGTTAAGCTTCACCGCCGGCGAGCTTGGCGCGCAATTTCAAAAGCTGACCTTCCAGTATATTCCCGAAAAGGAAGACGACCGGGCGGCACTGAACTTCCATCTTACGCGGCGCGAGCGCGAAGACATCATCAATACACTCAACAACGAGGTGAACGGAAAGGCTTTCCAGTTGTATGAACAATTGAGCAAAAACGAACGTTAGCTTTCGGGCTGTATCAGCTTAAATGCCCGCGGCAGAATGGCGATCTGTAAATGCTGGATAGGCTCTACCGGCTCTCCGTCGATGTGCAGCGGCGCGTTGCCGCGATTCCTGACCTGGAGTTTGGCCGCCTGAAAATACTGGATGGTATTGGGCCGTTCCTGCGGCGATGCAGCCGGCTTTCCACTATTGAGCTGTTGTATCAGCGCAAAAGGCAGAATGGCCTTGTTCATTTTGGGAACCACTACAATATCGAGCAGCCCGTCGTTCAGGCTTGCCTGCGGGGCAATGGTGAACTGGTTACCGAACTGGTTGCTGTTGGCGATGCTGACGAAAAAGGCATCGGTCTGGATTACCTGGTGCTCCACCACGATCTCGAAAGGATAAGTGACGGCGGTAAAATAATTCTTCAGCGTTTGCTTTGTATAGGTAAGCAGGCCGCGTGTTTGCTGGCTGGCGAAATCGTGCGCCACTTTTGCATCGAAGCCGAGGCCGGCCAGCATGCAGGCAAAGCGCTCATTGATCATAAAAGCATCCACATACCGGGCCTTTCCCGTGAGCGCAAGGTCAATGGCTTTTTGGGTGGCTTTGGGTATTTTGGCGGTGAAGGCAAGACCATTCCCCGATCCCATGGGTATGATGCCGAAATTAACCGGCAGGTGACGGAGCGCCGACACCACCTGGTTGACCGTTCCGTCGCCACCGCAGACAATAATATCCGAAAACCCTTCTTCGTTGATCCGTTCTTCTACAAATGAATAATCGCCCGAAGCAACGGAAGGGAGTAGAATGGCGGGTGCTTTGTGCTTCCGGGCGGCATCGAGTATTAGCTTGTCAAGCTGGTTTTTCGCTTTCGTGCCGCTGATAGGATTGACCAGGAAGATAAATTTTCGTTCCGTTCTTGCTGTCATATGACAAAGATACCCGTCGGGTGCCACCCGACGGGTAAAAATTCAGATCACCTGGAACCCATGCGCATAGGGGTCGTCGTCGGGATCGATGCTGATGGTGTTATAACCGTAAATGCGTGCCCAGCCTTCAATGCCGGGGCGGATGGCCGGTTTCCCAGCAACGGTTGTTTCTTCTTCGATCGTACCGGTGAAAGTAGATCCGATGATGCTTTCGTGTACGAAGCGGTCGCCTTTTTTCAGCTTTCCCTTGGCATACCATTGCGCCATGCGCGCCGAGGTGCCGGTGCCGCAGGGACTGCGGTCGATCGCTTTATCGCCGTAGAAAACGGCGTTACGTGCCGTAGACGCGGGATCGATCACGGCGCCGGTCCACAGGATATGCGAGCAGCCATTGATCGTTTCGTTTTCCGGATGAACGAAGCTGTATTTTTCGTTGATGCGTTTTCTCAGTTCACGTGCCCAG
>JAKPBL010000524.1 GCA_029778965.1 Bacteroidota bacterium | reverse complement strand
AATCTTCACCGGACCCATCGATGCCTGAAAAGAAACAACACGGAGGTTTCTTTCCTTGGCCGCTTTCATGATTAAGGCAAGGTGTTTTAAGTAGTTCAGTAGGCGGCTGTTCAGCGCGGCCTCGTTTTCAGCAGTTGCGGGCTTTATTCTCCACTGGTTGTTGTCGGGATAGAAAGGGTCGTCTTTGAACGATGCCAGCGGCAGGGATTGTTTCAGGAATGTATAAGACCTGTTGGATGTTGTATTCACCAGCGTCAATTCCATTTTCTGATCGAGCCGGTATGTTAGCTCGTATGTCAGCACTTCGCTGTTGTTGTTATTGTCAGACAAAAAAAGCCGGTTGTCGGTATCGGTTTTCCACCTTCCGGACCGGTAACCATTTTCACCGGTAATTTCAGTAAAGCGGTGATCTTCAAAAAAGTTCAGGGTAATTCCCTTTTTCAACTCGCTGGAAAATTGCAACTGGCTGTCGAAGTCGGATGTGCCATTGCCCGCACGCGTAAGACTGTCGATTTTGTAAATTATCCAGGTGCCTGTCATTGAGACCTGTTTCCTGGACGAGCAGGCCGGTAACAGACCGGCGATAGCGATGACTACAGTAAAAAATTTCATGGCCCTCTTCATCAGGTATTACTTTATCTTCCTAAACTGCGGGGAAGCGTCAGGAAAGCACATTGTTTATTTCTTTGATTATGCGGCAGGGATTGCCCGCGGCAATGACATTTGGCGGAATATTTTTAGTGACCACACTTCCCGCCCCGATAACAACGTTGTCGCCGATACTGATACCGGGCAGAACCACCACGTTGCCGCCTATCCAAACATTGTTGCCTACGGTGATGGGGTAATTGTATTCCAGCCCTTCGTTTCGCTTTACCGCATCAATGGGATGCCCTGCTGTATAAAAGGAACTGTTGGGACCAATGAACACATTGTCGCCAAACAGCACTTCGGCGCCATCCAATATCACGAGATTATGGTTGGCGTAGAAGTTTTCGCCCAGTACAATATTATACCCGTAATCGCACCAGAATGGTTGTTCCACGAGGAAATTGTTCTTTGTTTCCCGTACTATTTGCCTGATCAGCCGCATTCTTTTATCAAGATCGGCATAACCGGTTGCATTGTATTCCTGGCATAGCTTTTTACAGCTTGCTCTTTCGCCGATCAGCGTTGCGTCGTGGTTGGGATTGTAGAGCAAGCCTTTTCTGCCTTTTTCCTTTTCAGTCATGATTGTGCTTCTGGTTCCTCCTGTACTTTCCTTGTCATACAAGTTACTCCAGTTTTATGAGCGGAAGAAATGCGCGTTTTTTTGCGTTGTCATGCTGCTTTGCAGGCATTCTTTATAAATAATTAATAAAGATTTGATGCTGATTTAATAAGTGCGTCGCTGATACCCTTTCAGCAGGATTACGCAATCGGTTGTTTGGTTTTAGGAAAAAAATCGCTTCTAATTTTCCATTACCGATCTCAAGGCTCTTTATTAAAATTTTCATGTATGACTAAAAACCAAAAACTAGCTAATCACAAAACGCGGTGGTACTGGATGCGCCTTATTGCAACAGTCGTCATCGCTGTGATCTTCTCGGCGGCGCATGCCCAGGAGAAAACAATTGAAGGCGTGATCAAAGGAAAAGACGGCGAGCCGGTAGTGGCTGCCAGTATTTCCGTTAAAGACACAAAAATAGGCACCGCCACCGATGCCGAAGGAAAATTCAGGCTCACCCTTCCCGCCAGTCTTGAAAAACCAGTGCTGGTTGTATCCGCGCTTAACTTCCAGACCGCCGAGGTGCGGCTCGGCGCCGGTCAGCAGACAGTGGAACTGGCGCTCGACCGGAAAGAGAAATCGATGGATGAGATCATCGTTACAGGATACACGAACCAGAAAAAAGGAAATGTGACCGGTTCTGTAGGCGTTGTATCTGGTAAACAATTGATGGATGTCGCCTCTCCCAATGTAAGCAACCTGCTGCAGGGCAAAGTAGCGGGCGTGGAAGTGGTGAACGCTTCAGGACGGCCCGGTTCCACACCGGCCATCACCATCAGGGGGCGCTCTACCATCAACAGCACCACTGCGCCCTTATGGGTGGTAGACGGTGCCATTATGAGCACCGAGCCGGTGCTGAACCCCGCCGACATCGAAAGCATGTCGGTGCTGAAAGATGCATCGTCGGCTGCCTTGTACGGATCGAGGGCCGCCAACGGTGTTATCGTGGTAACCACCAAAATGGCAAAAGGCGCTGACAGAAGCGACTTCTCCGTATCGGGCAAGCTGGGCGTTACCCAATTCAGCATGGGCAAGTTCAAGCTGATGAATTCCGGCCAGATCTATGACTACTGGAAATCGTTCGCCAACCAGAATGCCATCCCTGCTTATTTCAACGAATCGCTCAAACAACGCAATACCAACTGGCTGGATATCGGCTCGCAGAATGCGCTGACGCAGGATTACAATCTTTCCTATTCGGGTGTATCGGGAAGGGCGAAGATATATTCAGGTATCAACTTTTACGATGAAGGCGGTACGGTAAAAGGATATAAATATAACCGTGTGTCGGGGCGGTTGAACGTAGACTATAAACTGACCAACAAGCTTACGTTCAAGCCGAAGATCGCCGTCTCTTTCGCCAAAACCGATAGTACCGAGCACAGCATTTACGATATGTACCGCAATATGCCCTGGGACCTGCCCTACGACAGCGCCGGCCGGCCGGTGAATGCCAGGGCCAGCGGCGTTACCTGGTATGGCCGTGACCTGAATAACTACCTGTACGACCTTCAGTGGAATTTCACCAGGGGGCAAACGCTCAGCATCAACTCGAGTGCCGATTTTCAATACGACTTTAATGAGCATTTCAGCTTTAAGTCGACCAACAACATCACCTACCGGGCCGATAACGGACTGGGATATATTGACCCGCGGTCAAATGCAGGTCTTGCCGATATAGGCCGCATCTCGAATACCGCCGGCAGGGCCACGTCGCGGTTCACCAACCAGATGCTGACCTATAAAACCGATATCGGCGAACACAGCATCAGTGCGCTGGCTGCTTACGAGTACAACGATTATACGTATAACACGAATATCTCCACCGGAAAGGGCATTGTACCCGGTGTAACCGTGCTGAACGGTGCGGCTACGCCCATCGCGGCGTCGGGTAATATCACCCAGTACGCATTCAGGTCTTACCTGTTCAATGCTGCGTATTCGTACAGCAACCGCTACTCATTGCAGGGTTCCGTTCGTTCCGACGGTTCTTCCCGTTTCTCGAAAAAGTACGGAACCTTCTATTCAATAGGCGGCGCCTGGAATGTGCACAATGAGAGCTTTTTCAACGTAGCGGCGATCAACTACCTGCGTGTGCGTGCCAACTATGGCGGAACAGGCAATACCCCGAGCGACTATTACGGGTATTATGACCTGTTTGGCCTGAGCACCCAGTACAACGGATCGCCTTCTGCTTTCCCGACCGCCCTGGGCAACAAGACCCTGAGCTGGGAGAAGACCTATAGCACCGATGCGGGCGTGGAGATCGGCTTGTTCGACCGTCTCAACCTGACCGTTGACCTGTATCGCCGTAACACGTCCGACCTGGTATATGCCGTTGCGCTGCCGTCGGTGTCGGGTTATGTGCAGCAGTTGCAGAATATCGGCGCCGTGGTGAACAAAGGCATTGAGGCTACGCTCTCTTACGCAATCATCAAATCATCAAAAGTGCAGTGGAACCTCGACGTAACGATCGGAAGCAATAAGAACCATGTTACCGAGCTGTACAAGGGCCAGTCGCAGTTGAACGGCAACCAGGTGTATAAAGAAGGATACGATATCAATACATGGTACCTGCCTGTATGGGCCGGCGTTAACCCCGACAACGGCAACCCGCAGTGGGAAGTAGCCGATGCATCGGGCAATAAAACACTCACCGGCACCTATTCGGCCGCTACCCTGCAGGCCGGCGCTGCCGCCACGCCGAAATATTTCGGCGGCATTAATACGAATGTTTCCTGGGCAGGTTTGTCGCTCCGTGTGAATACCGCCTTCCGCAAGGGCAGCATGATTTATTATTCAGATCGCGAAACCTTCGATGCCGACGGCGCTTATCCCACCTATAACAGCATGGTGCTGAAGAGCGGTTGGTCGAGATGGACACCCGAAAACCACAATGCCACCCACCCGCTGGCCTACTATGGCGGAAACAACAACTCCAACAAGCCTTCTACCCGGTACCTGGAAGACGGATCTTTCTTCCGCATCAGGAATATAACCCTGGGTTATTCCCTTCCGGCTTACGTGGTGCAGAAACTGAAATCCAAAAATATCCAGGCAAATATCTCTTTCGACAATTTGCTGACGCTTACCAAATTCTCCGGACTCGATCCCGAAACCATTGCCTATCCGCAACCCAAAAGGATCATGTTCGGCCTTTCCATTGGTTTTTGATTAAAAAAAATATTGTATGACTTTTCATTCTATAAACAAATTGGCAACCATCGGTGCGATGCTGTTGATGATGGGCTGCTCCAAGCTTGACAGGAAACCGTTTGACGCCCTGACGCCGGAAGACTTCAATACATCCCAAGGCAGCTTGCAGGCAGTAACCAATGGCAACTATGCACGCCTCAAAACGATGGCGCTGGGCTGGCACCGCGTAATGGAATTTCCCAGCGACAACGTATCGCTGAGCGGCACCACTACCTCGCACCTGTTTTACCTGTACAATTACCAGCGTATTCCGAACAACTCCTTTGCTACGAGCTTCTGGAGCAATTCTTACCAGGTGATCGTATCGAACAGCAAGATCATCGAGTCGGTGCCCGAAGGGACATCGAAAGAAAATGACCAGCTCCTCGGCGAAAATTATTTTCTGCGCGCTTACCTGCATTTTACGCTGGTGAATGTTTTCGGCCGGCCCTATTCGCAGGGCGCCGACAACCTGGGCGTTCCCATCAAGCTCGATGGCGACCCCAATAACCAGCCGGCCCGTTCGAAAGTGGGAGAGGTGTACAACGCCGTGCTGGCCGACCTCGACAAAGCAGAGTCGCTGATGACGGTCTTTAAATCGAATATCTATGCGTCGAGAGAAGCTGCCTGGGCATTGAAGGCGCGGGTATATCTGTACATGGAGAACAATCAGAAAGCCATCGAATACGCCGAAAAAGTGATCAATTCCGGCAGGTTCTCCTTATTGCCGACCTCGCAGTTCGGGCAATATCCCACCTTCAAGCCCGAGTCGAACAGTGAAACCATCCTGGCTATTAAATTCATACCCGACGCCGACCATCCTTCCAATGGTATTGGCAATATCGGCTCGTTGTATTCGGTGATCAATGGCTCGGGTTATGGTGAGATGTATGCTTCCAAGCCTTATCTCGACCTGGTGCGCAGATTCCCGGCTGATGTACGGAATAAGTTCATCGAGCCCGATTACAAAACCGGCTCTTCGGTGATATGGGCCATGTACGTGAATGAGAATTACCAGTACGTGAATGTTCCGGTAACAAAAGCCGGCGATGACTACAAGATAACCGCAACGGGCGAAACACTTGACAAGGAGACCAATATCAACGGCGCCTACGACTATTATATCGTGCTGGCGGGCGGCTTGAGAAAGAAAGTGATCATCGAAAAGGAAATGAACCTGCGGAACGGGTATCCCAAGTTCTTTATCACCAAATGCTCGCGCCAGGAAGGACAGCCGCAACTGTGGTCGCCCATTGTAGCCCGCCTCGGCGAAATGTACCTGATACGGGCAGAGGCCTATGCCAAGCTGGGCGACGATGCCAAGGCGATAGCCGATGTGAACGTCATCCGTGCAAGGGCCGGCGTGCCTGACTACGGCTTATATGATGCAAGCGCATTGCCCGCCGGTAAAACCGCGCTCGACCTGGTGCTGGAAGAAAGGCAGCTTGAGCTGGCCTGGGAAGGTCACCGTAAATTCGACGTGTACCGCAACAAAAGGGATATGGATCGGCGGTACCCAGGTACCCATCTTTCGGGTAACAGCCCCATCAGCCTCATTAAATGGAACGATGCTTTCATTGTTGAATTCATCCCCCAGTCGCAGATGCTGAGCCAACCTAACCTGGTTCAAAACCCGTAAAAAACTTAACCATGAAATATCTGACAAGGCATAGCCTGTTGTTTCTGATCGCCTGGTTGACCACGCTTTCGGCCGGTGCACAAGACCTGCGTTTTGCGTGGCTGACCGATATCCATATCGTGAGGGGCAGCCAAAGCCTGGCCGACCTGCGGAAATCGGTGGCCGACATCAACAGCATGAGCGACGTGCAGTTTACCATCCTGACAGGCGATATCAGTGATTTCGGCTACAAGCAAGACATGCTTATCGGTAAGCAGATACTCGATTCGCTTCGCAAGCCTTATTATATCGTTCCGGGAAACCACGATACCAAGTGGACCGAATCGGGCGCTACGGGCTTCGACGAGGTTTTCGGTCATCAC
>JAKPBL010000501.1 GCA_029778965.1 Bacteroidota bacterium | reverse complement strand
GTCGCACAAAAGAACCTTCTCCGATAAAATGATGGATTTCTTTCACCGGCTGTATGAGCCCGTATTACGATGGGCCATTCGTTTCCGGATAATCGTAGTAATGGTGACGGTTGTTGTATTCGGGATCAGTGTATTTATTTTTTCCAGGATGGGAGGTGAATTTATCCCGCAGTTGCAGGAAGGTGACTACGCTTTTCACTGTATTCTTCCGCAAGGCTCATCCCTTTCACAAAGCATTGAGACCTCTATGCAGGCAAGCAGAATACTCAAATCCTTTCCCGAGGTAAAGATGGTAGTGGGAAAAACCGGGAGCGCTGAAGTGCCTACCGACCCGATGCCGCCGGAAGCCAGCGACCTTATCGTGGTATTAAAGCCAAAGAAAGAATGGACGACTACCAAAGATTATAATGAGCTCTCCGAACTGATGCTGAAGAAGCTGGAAGTAATACCCGGTGTGTTTTTCGAGGCAAATCAACCCATACAAATGAGGTTTAATGAGCTGATGACCGGTGTGCGACAGGACGTGGCCATTAAAATCTTTGGCGAAAATATCGACACGCTTGCCATGCTCGCTCCCAAAGTAGCAAAAGTGGTGCAATCTGTTGAGGGAAGCACCGAACCGCAGATCGAGCGTACCACGGGTCTGCCCCAGATTACCATCGAATACGACCGGGCAAAAATTGCGAGGTATGGGCTGAACATAGAAGATATGAACCGAACCATCAGCACTGCATTTGCAGGTGAAGCCGCAGGTGTTGTTTTTGAAAATGAAAGACGTTTCGACCTGGTGGTGAGGCTGGACACCGCAAGCCGCTCCTCCATCGAAGATGTGAACAATCTCTTTGTTGCATTACCCGATGGTGTGCAGATACCCTTGTCGCAGGTAGCAACCGTATCGTTCAAAGAAGGACCTGCGCAGATCAGTCGCGAAGAAGGCAAAAGAAGAATTGTAGTGGGTTTCAATGTAAAAGACCACGATGTAGCTACCGTAGTGGAGGAAATCCAGGAAAAGCTAGCCGCCGCAAACCTGTTGCCAACAGGTTACTATTATACCTACGGCGGCACCTTTGAGAACCTTCAGGCAGCCTCGGCACGATTACAGGTGGCTGTGCCTATTGCTCTCGGCCTGATCTTCCTGCTGCTCTATTTTACATTCGGCTCCCTGAAAGAATCACTATTGATTTATACCGCTATTCCCATGAGTGCCATCGGGGGCGTGTTTGCCTTACTCTTACGGGATATGCCCTTCAGCATTTCGGCGGGCGTGGGGTTTATTGCCTTGTTTGGCGTTGCGGTATTAAATGGTATCGTACTGATCAGCACCTTCAATCACCTGGAAAAAGAAGGAATTTCCGATATTTTTCAAAGAGTTAAACAAGGCACACACATGAGATTAAGACCAGTATTAATGACGGCAACCGTAGCCTCGTTGGGTTTCATTCCTATGGCGCTATCAGCCGGCGCCGGCGCGGAAGTGCAGAAGCCGCTGGCCACCGTGGTGATCGGGGGATTGATCACTGCCACCTTTTTAACGCTGGTGGTATTGCCACTGTTATATATTATGTTTTCAGGAAAAAAGAAAATTCAAATGAAGTCATCACCTGCCATCATAACCGGGCTCCTTGTTTTGGCGTCCTTATCTTCGCAGGCACAACAACCTGCCGGCAGGCGCATCAGTATTGATGAAGCCATTTCCGCTGCAGGCAGTAACCTGCAATATGGTATCAATCAACAACAGATTGTAAAGGGCGAACAGCAGATGAAAACGGCCAAGGCTATTCCGAAAACCAGTGTATTCGCTGAAAATGAGGACCTCAGACCGAGCGACCAGAAAGGAATATTGAAAATCGGGATATCCCAGGGCGTGGCTTGGCCGGGTTTGTACAGCGCACAAAAAAACCTGTTCGGTGAACAACTGAAATATTACCGGTTGAATGGTTCTGCCATTGACGTTATGCTGAAAAAAGATGTGCGTACTGTTTATTACCAGTTATGGTATTTGCAGGACAAAAGGAAGCTCTATCAAAGGCTGGATAGCGTTTACCGGTCATTGAGCGAAGCAGCTACGCTGAAAGTTAAAACCGGCGACAGCCCCGGACTTGACAGCATTGCTGCCAATGTGCGTATGCAGGAAATACAGGCAACCATTGTGCAGGTTGCCAATGATATTGAAGTGCAGCAGCGAAGTTTGATGCAGTTGCTCAACACGGATACTGCATTCTTATCTGCGGAACAGCCTCTGGAAAAATTATCGTTGTCGTTACAATCCACGGATTCGCTGCATCCGCAACTGGCTTTACAGCAACAGTATGTACATATTGCCACTGCGGGCATTAAAGTCGTTAAGAACGAAAACATGCCGGAGTTCTCAGGGCGCTTTTTTAGCCAGCGGTTGTACGGGCTAAGCAATCCGTTCTCGGGCTTTTCTGTGTCGGTAGCGGTGCCATTGTTCGGCGCCGGTGCAAATAAAAATAAAGTCAGTGTAGCACAGGCTGAAGCCGATCTGCAGGAACGACAAAACGAGTACAGTCAGCAGGTTTTTGCAACTGCGCGGATGCAGGCAGAAAAGGAAGTGCAAAAAAACAGCGCCATGCTGGCTTTTTATGAACGCACAGGCTTAAAACAGTCTGCTGAAATCATAAAAGCATCTTCTTTGGCATACCGGGCAGGCGAGATCAGTTTTGCCGAGCTGTCCCAGTTTCTCTCGCAGGCAATAGATATTCAACGCAATTATCTTGAAGCCCTGAATGTATACAATCATTCGGTTATCCAATACTATTATTATGTCAATCAATAGCAAAAAAATAACAGATGAAAAGAATATTATGGTTTATAGCATTTGCCATTACAATAGTTACCCAACTATCGTGCGGTAGCGGTAAAGACGAAACAGCAGCCCAAGCCGGGGAATCGGAAGCGCAGGTTCACCCCAATGAACATGAAAATGAAAACACCACTACACTTACCAGCGAACAGATCAGGAGTATTGGAATAGAAACGGGTAGTATAGAGCAGAAGCAGTTAACTGCTTCTGTCAGGGCCAATGGTACATTGCGTGTGCCTAATCAAAACAAGGCATCTGTCAACTCCCTTTACAGCGGCATCATAAAATCCCTGCTGATCCAGCCGGGAGATGTAGTAAAAAAGGGAGCGGTGATCGCTACTATTGCCAATCCCGATTTTATGCTTGCACAGGAAGAATACCTGGGCATACAGCCGAAGATTATTTTAGCAGAACAGGAATATAACCGTCAAAAGGAATTGAATGAGGGTAATGCCGGCGCACTCAAGAATTTGCAGGCTGCAGCATCCAACCTCACGGCGCTCAACACCAGGAAAGCGGCTTTGGAGCAGCAAATCCGGTTGATGGGTATAGGCCTTTCATCACTTTCCAGCAATAAACTGGTATCTGTGCTCTCGCTTCGTTCGCCTATCAGCGGTATCGTAAGCAGTGTAGATGTAAAAATGGGAACTTATGTAGACCTGAACACCATGGTGGCTGAAATTGTAGATAACAGTCAGCTCCATCTCGACCTGTTTGTATACGAAAAAGACCTGCCCAAATTAAAGAACAATCAAAGTATTCATTTTACACTCACCAATAACCCCGGAAAGGAATACGATGCAGAAATCTATTCCCTCGGGTCGTCATTTGAAGGCGAAAGCAAGGCCGTAAGCGTGCACGCACGGGTGAAGGGAGACAAAACCGGGTTGATAGATGGTATGAATATTACTGCCCTCATCAGCCTGGATAAGATTACAACCCCGGCAGTGCCCAGTGATGCCGTTGTAACATACCTTGGACAGGATTATATATTTGTACTTACCGATCCGCATGGTGAAAAGGAACATCATGACCATGAGCAGGATGAGGCTGATCATAGTAAAGAGCCGCACGATCACACTGAGAAAGAAAAAAAGCCTGAAACAGATCTGACTTTTGAAAAGATCCCGGTTGCCAGGGGCGTTTCAGATGTGGGATATACGCAGATCACCCTTCTAAAAGAAGTGCCGGCCGATACAAAAATTGTGATAAAAGGTGCATTTTTTGTTCTCGCGAAGCTTACCAGCGCCGGAGAGGGAGAACACGCACATTAAAAAGAACCATATGCAGTTATCCTGAGCAGCACGGTGACGAATACCTGCACTATAAAAATACCAGCAAACGCTTTTTCTGACTTTAAATACTATGACTGTGGAAAAAATAAAAATCAACCTTGATATATTGTTACCGGATGTTCCGGACGAACAAGACGCCTGTGTTCATAGAATGATAAATGAACTCAACGCAAGAAAAGGAATAGATAAGATACATATTGTTCCGGCAGAAGGGCAATCAAAGTCCCAACTTTGCTTTCACTACGATCCGCAGGTCATTAGCGTTGATGCTGTTCAAAAAATGGCAGAGCAGGCCGGCGCCACTATTACCCGGCGCTATCAACATCTTGTTGTTGAAGTGAAGGGCATACGCCATCAAAGGCAAACCAAGCTGATTGAGGCTGTGCTGAAAGATGAACCCGGCATCCTGTCTGTTGCTGCCGCGGCTACGGGTGTGGTGGTAGTAGAGTACGATAAGCAAACCATTTCTGAAGAGCAGATTGACAACTTGTTGAAAAAGCAGGGATTGAAAATTGTGTCCGGGAAAGAAATCCCCAGGGTTGTAAAAATAACCGGGCATGAAAGCATTGCTCCTCAAAAGCACGACCACAAAGAAGGCGAAGAACACGACCATGATCATACGCACGGTGGTATTTGGGGTAAAAATACCGAACTGATTTTTAGCATTGTTTGCGGGATATTGTTGGGAGCAGGCTTTGCAGTTTCAAAAATGCCATCCCTGCCTGATGCGGTTTCCCTGGTATTATACATAGCAGCATATTTTTTTGGCGGTTATTATACGGCGAAAGAAGCTGTACAAACCATTGCCAAAGGCGGCTTTGAAATTGATTTCCTGATGCTGGTAGCAGCTATTGGTGCAGCTATATTGGGTAATTGGGCAGAAGGAGCACTGCTGCTTTTCCTTTTTAGTTTAGGGCATGCCTTGGAGCATTTTGCCATGGAAAAAGCACGAAAATCTATTGCAGCGCTTACGGAGCTTGCCCCAAAGACAGCTTTGCTGAGAAAAGACGGGCAAACCACGGAAGTGAAAATAGACACACTCAAAAAAGGAGATATTATCGTAGTGAGACCCAATACTAAAATTGCTGCCGATGGTATTGTTGTGAAAGGAAGCAGTGCTGTTAACCAGGCGCCGATCACCGGCGAAAGTATCCCGGTAGATAAGGAAGCAGTTGGTAACGGGAGTGATAATGTTAATATTGAAAACCCCGATAAACTGGATGCCAAACACCGCGTATTTGCCGGAACCATTAATGGCAATGAGGTACTGGAAATAAAAGTATCTAAAGAGGCCTCAGATTCAACATTGTCGAGATTGGTTAAGCTGGTGAATGAGGCTCAGACGCAAAAATCACCGACCCAACAATTTACCGACAAATTTGAAAAGTATTTTGTGCCTGCGGTGCTGATACTGGTAACGCTGCTGTGCTTTGCATTTCTGGTAGCGGACGAACCTTTTAGCAAAAGCTTTTATCGCGCCATGTCGGTATTGGTCGCAGCCAGCCCCTGTGCTTTGGCTATTTCTACACCGAGTGCGGTATTAAGCGGCGTTGCGAGAGCTGCCAGAGCCGGTGTATTGATTAAAGGGGGTAAGCCGCTGGAAGATTTGGGTACACTCACGGCGCTTGCTTTTGATAAAACAGGAACCTTAACCGAGGGTAAACCTAAATTAACCAGGATCATTCCGCTGTCGGATGCAGATGAAAATGAATTACTGAAAAGAGTAGTGGCTGTTGAATCACTGAGCGACCACCCGATTGCAAAGGCAATCGTCAGGGATGGCAAGGAAAAGCTGAAGGATGTCAACATCACGCCGGCGCACGACCTCGAAGCCGTACTTGGCAAAGGCATCAAGGCAAAATTGGATAATGATGAAATCTTTGCCGGCAATCTGGCAATGTTTGAGTCGCTGGACGAAGCTACACCAGACGAGCATTTAAAAAAACAAGTACAGGAGCTGGAAAAATCCGGTAATACTACCATGGTCATCCGGCAAAACAACATTTATATCGGTATTATAGCGGTGATGGATACGCCACGTGCTGAAGCAAAAGAAACATTGGCACAATTGAAAGAAGTGGGCATTCAAAAGATGATCATGCTTACCGGTGATAACCAGGAAGTAGCCAATGCCATTGCCAAAGAAACAGGGCTTACGGAAGCCTGGGGCGGTTTATTACCGGAGCAAAAAGTGGAGGCGATTGAAAAATTAGCACAACAGGAAAATAAAGTAGCTATGGTGGGAGACGGCGTGAACGATGCACCCGCAATGGCAAAAAGCACCGTGGGTATTGCGATGGGCGCTGCCGGTAGCGATGTGGCGTTGGAAACGGCAGACATTGCGCTAATGGGTGATAAGCTCTCGTTATTACCATTTGCTATTGGACTGAGCAGGAAAGCGAAGGGTATTATCAAACAAAACCTCGTAATCAGCCTGGGGGTGGTGGCAATATTGATCCCGCTCACTATAGCAGGCGTAGCCAGTATAGGGCCGGCTGTTATTGCACATGAAGGTTCTACCTTGGTGGTGGTGTTTAACGCGTTGCGGTTACTGGCGTATAAGAAATAGAACAGACCAAAGGGTTTAAATATAAGCAGGCAGCTTTCGAAGAGCTGCCTGCTTATATTATTTTGCACTACAAGTCGATCTTAATTCCCGTTCATTGATTGATTTGTTATCCTGGTTTACAGAATAGGTTGAGTGATCGTAGAAATGGCGTCTTTCTTAAACCCATAAGCACAGTGCCTGCAATCATTTTTACAACAATAGCCTCTTAGCGTATGGTATAATTCTGTAAATACCCAATAGTTTCCTTCTTTGTAATAGTGCAAGCCTTCAATGAACATTTCCTTTTGGGTAGGGAATTGATAATTTCTTGCAGCTTTAATATTGTGGTCAATTTTCTTCAGACAATCCTTACAAAGACAATCGTACCAGGTTGATGAAAGAAAGCGGGCTGTTGCTTCGCTTATAGTAACGGAACTGCATTGGCAATTGGCAATGTCGCCTGTTTTGCAAGTGAATGCGTTTCCGCATTTTGGGCAATATTTTTGTTCATGCTTATCCATGTGTCAATGCAAGAGAGCCGAATAAAACGCCGCAGTAAAACAAATCTACTAACAATGTACCGTTTAAAAATGGTATGCAGCCTTAAGGATTTTTTGGGTGTTTGGTTTTTTTACAGACATTTTTTCGGTAAATAAACAGGCAATTACAGTAAGCAATTGCCTGTTTTTAACGCTTAACCTTTAAGTATGATGCACCAGCTCCCTTAGTTCCTTAGCCGCGTTTACCATTTCTGCCAGCGCCTTCTTCGTTTCGTCCCAATGACGGGTCTTTAAGCCACAATCCGGGTTCACCCAAAGTTGCTCTGCAGGTATTACGGATCTTGCTTTTTCCATGAGTGCCACCATTTCCGCTTTTGACGGTACTCTGGGTGAATGAATATCATACACGCCGGGGCCAATTTCGTTGGGGTATTTAAAATCGGCGAAGGCGTCCAGCAATTCCATTTGCGAACGGCTGCACTCGATGGTGATAACGTCTGCATCCATATCGGCAATGTTTTGAATGATATCATTAAATTCCG
This sequence comes from Bacteroidota bacterium, assembly GCA_029778965.1. Lineage (GTDB taxonomy): Bacteria > Bacteroidota > Bacteroidia > Chitinophagales > Chitinophagaceae > Flavihumibacter. The sequence continues at coordinate 7,938 of JAKPBL010000501.1, read as the reverse complement.
AATAGCACATGTGGGTATGGATCTGCGTTTCGTCTTGCACACCACTTGCAGAAATACGGAACGCTCTTACTGCCCATTGCAAATATTCCTGCCAGTTTTCCTTACGCAACGGCAAACCTTCACGAATTGCCGGTTCATCAATTTGTATGATCTTTATACCTGCCTTTTCCAAATCAACCACTTCATCCCGAATAGCCAATGCAATCTGTGTACAGGTTTCGCTGCGCGGCTGGTCGTTGCGTACAAAGCTCCATTGCAAAATGGTAACCGGTCCCGTCAACATTCCCTTTACCCAATGTTTGGTGAGGGATTGTGCAAAGGATGTCCACCTTAATGTCATTGGTGTTGGTCGGCTTACATCCCCATAGATAATAGGCGGCTTTACGCAACGGCTGCCGTAACTCTGCACCCAGCCGTTTTTAGAAAATGCAAAACCGTCTAACTGCTCTCCAAAATACTCTACCATGTCGTTACGCTCAAATTCGCCATGAACCAGTACGTCAATGCCTGTAGTTTCCTGCCAGCGAATAGCTTCTTCGGTTTCTTTGGCAATCAAATCATCATATTGTTGTTGTGTTAATTCGCCGGTTTTAAATTTAGCACGCCAGCTTCTTACTTCGGTTGTTTGCGGAAACGAACCAATAGTGGTAGTAGGGAACAACGGTAGTTTTAAGGCTTCGTGCTGCTTTTCTTTTCTTACAGAAAAGCCATGCAAGCGTTGGTCGTCTTTCTCCGTAATAGCCGCCACTCGTTCTTTCACTTTTTTGTTGTGAATAAGTGTGGATGTTTTGCGGCTTTCATTGGCGGCTTTGTTTTCCTGCCATTTAATATGTGTGGCTGCAGCGTCCTCTTTTGCAGCCAGTTTTTTCAGCGTTACTACTTCGTCAATTTTTTGTTTGGCAAAAGAAAGCCACTGTTTTATTTCGGGGGTTAAGGTTTTGTCATTGGTTTCCAAATCCAAATCGCAGGGCGAATGGATTAATGAACAAGACGGCGCTAGCCAAACCCTATCCGCTCCTAATTTTTCAACTGCTTTATCAATAAATGCAAGGGATTGCTGAAAATCATTTTTCCAAATGTTCCGCCCGTCAACCAACCCTAGGGATAGGTTTGCTTTTGTTTTCACAAAGTCGGTTGCCAGAATATCATCCAACTGTAATGGACAGCGTACCAGGTCAAGATGTAGGGTTTGTACGGGTAGATTCAATACGGTTTGGAGGTTGTCGCCGTAACATTCAAAATAGCTTGCTAAAATAATGTGCAGGTGCGGAAATCTGCTTTTGATCTCCCGGTAGGTATTTTCAAAGACCTTTCTTTCTGCATCCGTTAAATTCAAGGCGAGGCAAGGCTCGTCGAATTGAATGTAGTGTGCATTGGCATCATCCAGTTTTTTCAATATTTCAAGGTAAACAGGCAATAGGCTTTTTATCAGTTCAAGCCGGTGAAAACCTTCTTCTTTTTCCTTGCCCAACAGCAGGTACGAAACCGGGCCAATTAGAACTGGCTTTGCAGGGATGAGGTTGTTTTTTGCTTCCAAAAATTCGTTCAGCACTTTGGTATTGTATAAAGTGAATTTTTGATTGGCGGTGAATTCGGGAACTATGTAATGATAGTTGGTGTCAAACCATTTGGTCATTTCCATTGCCGTTATATCAAAACCCTCCTTCTGGTAACCCCTTGCCATTGCAAACAGCAGGTCAATGTCGGACAATTGCTTCGCTTCCATCAGTGAATGATACCTTTCGGGAATTGCTCCAACCATAAGCGTTGTGTCCAGCACCTGATCGTAAAAGGAAAAGTCATTGCAGGGAATGATGTCGATGCCCGCATCTTTTTGCAGTTGCCAATTTTGTTGACGGATGGTTTTGCCCACTTGCAGCAGTTGCTGTACGGTGATTTTTCCCTGCCAGTACTGCTCGCTGGCTTTTTTGAGCTCACGTTGGCTGCCTATCCTCGGGTAGCCTAAGTTTTGTGTTTGCATTTTGTTGCTTTTAAAATGATGAATCAGCCAAAAGCTCTTTTGCCAAACTTCAAAATGCAACGGGAAATAAAGGAAGATGAGGGTATGTACGCAAGGGATATAACAGGGCCCAATTGTCCTGTAAACTTATGGTACATCAACTGACTGTCTGCTTCATTCCGCGAAAGCATTGTCAATCCAATAAAGGCAGGTCTCCTGACTTGTAACATTTTTGCCGTCCTTCCCGCTTTTGGCAGTGGATACCGATGGGCAAAAACCGTTGCGTTACTTACAGTTGCGGGACAGCTTGTGATTTTCACACAATTCCCTTTTAATCTACGTTAAGTAAAACCTTTTCGGCTTGATGAGAAATTAAGTAAAGAACTTGTTGGCGCAAATGTACGATAATGTCTCAATACATTGTCATGCTAATGGGGTGCATTGGTCAGATGAATGCGCCCGGGTACAGGCTGTTGTCGCTTCGTACAGATATTTTCCCGAAAGAGTAACCGCTAAACCCTAAAGATTGGTTTAATTGCGTATTGCTTCGCTTTTTTATTTCTGTAAAACAGCCTGCCGTGAACGCCTCCAACACCACTATCAAACTGCCCTCTACAAAGAGCACCTTCGCTGTTGCGGCGCTTTCCTTTCTGTTATACGCCTGCACCGGCGAAAATAAGCCAGACAGCAGCAGTGGCAGGCAATACCGGCTGGCAGCCGCCCATAGCAGCAAATACCTTACGCTGAGCTATCACCGGCCCCTGCGCATCATCAGCGACTCGGTAAACGCCGATTGCGCCTGGCGGCTGAAACGCTTTCCCGACGGATCAGTACAATTCATCAGCCTGCCATCCGGCGAAGCCGTCGAGCTCTCATCGGTAAAAAGTGATGTGGTGCCTTATACCGCCGCCGCCAACGACGACAATATCCGCCAGCGCTTCCGGCTGGTGTATGAAAAAAGCCGCGATGGAAACAGAAAGGCATGGATACAATCGGCATACAATGACTTTTGCCTCGATGTTGCAGCAGGCGATACGGCCGATTTTGCCCCCATCGTGACCTGGCACAAGCGCGAGAGCAATAACCAGCTTTGGCTGCTCCAGGGTACAGACGATAAATTATCGCTGGTCACTGCCATAAATGGTAAAAAATTGTCCGTGGCACCTAATACGCACACCGCCGGCGCCGACATAGGACAATGGACCTTCGCCGACCGTAAGGAACAGATCTGGATCATCCGGAAATCCGGCGACTTCTATACGCTGCAGAACGCCTATTCGGGGTTGTACCTGCATGAATCCGGCGGGCAACTGTCATTTGAGCACAATGTGCTGCAACACCCCAGCGCTACCGAAAAAGGCTCGCTCTGGATGCTCGATCTGTCGGCCGACAGCATCACCAAAATAAAAAACGCAGCCTCGGGGCTATGTCTCGACGTTAAAGACAATGCGTACTACGATGGCGCCATCGTCATTACCTTTAACTGCTCGGAAGGCAGCCGCAATCAATGGTGGAAGCCCGAAGAAGTAATTGCCAAATAAAACGATATGCGCTCTATAAGCCTCTCCCTGATTTGCCTGGCGGGCGCTGTGCTAAATATTTCCCTGCTCTTCGCCCAGCAAAACCCCGTTTTATCGAAAACTATACAAGGCCCCCTGAAACGATGCGCCGCCAACCCGAATTACTTCACCGACAACAGCGGCAAAGCCATTTTCCTGACGGGCTCGCATACCTGGGAGAATTTCCAGGATATTTATTCGGAAGAGAACCTGCCGAAATTCGACTGGAATGAATACCTGGACATGATGGAAAGCAAACACCACAACTTCATGCGGTTTTGGGTATGGGAGCAGGCCGCGGGCGCTTCCTGGTCGTCTATGCCGATTACGGTTGACCCGTTGCCTTACCTGCGCCAGGGCAGCGACCCGGCGCTCGACGGACAACCACGCTTTGACCTCGACCGCTGGAACGAAGCCTATTTTTCACGCCTGCGCAACCGCGTTATCGAGGCAGGGAAAAAAGGCATTTATGTATCGGTTATGCTGTTCCAGGGCTGGAGCCTGAAAAAAGAACCGGTAACCGGTGTGGACCCGATTGACCGGCATCCCTACAATGGAAAGAACAACCGCAACGGCGTTGACATCAAAGACCGCGGCATCGACCGCGAAGGCGTACCGTCGCTGCATAGCCTGGGCAACCCGAAAGTAGTGGAGCGGCAGGAGGCCTATGTGAAAAAAGTGATTCAAACGGTCAACGACCTCGATAACGTATTATACGAGATCATCAACGAGGGCGGCACTACCGAATGGTGCTACCACATCATCAATTTCATCCGCGCCACCGAAAAAACAATGCCGAAGCAACACATGATCGGCCTCGGCGCAAGGGTAGGACCACCGATGAAGAACAGCGAACTGTGGAACAGCCCCGCCGACTATATATCACCCACCTGGGAGCCACCCGCCTGGGCCGTGCCCGGCGCCACGCCGGTCGACGACTATGGCAATAATCCGCCGCTCAACAAAGCCGATAAGGTTTGCATCATCGACACCGATCACCTCTGGGGCTATGGCGGTCATTATGTGTGGGCATGGAAAAGCTTCTTCCGCGGATTGAATCCCATCTTCATGGATTCCTGGAAAAAAATACCGGGAAAGATGACACCGGAAGAAACCGATTTTGCGTTTGTAAGCGGCGATATTTTGAAGCTCGACAGGAATTTTCCCGACTATGCCGAGCTGCGCGACAATATGGGCTATATCAATGACCTTGCCCGCCGCGTTGATCTCATCAATATGAAACCGCGCGCCGATCTTTGTACCACCGGTTATTGCCTGGCCGATCCCGGCAATGCCTATCTCATTTATTTCCCGCATTTCAATACCAAAGCCACCGTCGACCTGGGCGAGGTGAACGGCGAGCTGGAGATGGAATGGTTCCTGCCTTCTGCCAACAGAACCATCAAAGCGCCCGCCAACATCAAAGGCGGTTATTTCAAGGTGATCGAATCGCCCACGAATATGGATGCGGTGCTTTACCTGAAAAAGAAGTGATATTGTCCGGCGCAGCGCAGCCATTTTCGCTGATAGTCGGTAGATTTGCTGTTCTATTACCGCCTTCCGGCTTTATCAAATCATACTTCGATGCTCAGGAAAACTTTTATTGCCTGCCTGGTTACTATACTTTTCGCAGCTTGTCATTCACCCGAAGATGCGGGCACAGACAGGAAGCAATACGAAGCGGATATCAATGCCTGGCATGCCAAGCGCATCGAGTCACTAAAAGCACCGAACGGCTGGCTCAATCTCATCGGACTATTCTGGCTGAAGCCCGGCGCCAATACTTTCGGCAGCGCCGAAAAAAACAGCATTAGGTTTCCTGAAGGAAAGATCGCTGCCGAGGCCGGAACCATATTGCTAAGCGGCGATTCGGTTGTGCTCAAAGCAAACCCTTCAGCCGGTATCACCTGCGATACACAACCCGCTACTGATCTCACCATCTTTTCCAATGGTAAAAGCAAGGAGCTGAAAGCCGGAACGCTTCGCTTTACCATCATCAAACGCGACCAGCAATTCGGTATCCGCCTGCGCGACGATGAAAGCGAGATGCGCAAGACCTTCACTGGTGTAGATCGTTTTCCCATCGACCTGAAATACCGCGTCATCGCCCGCTTTGAAAAAGCCGATTCGCTGAAAACCATCCCCATCACCAATATCGTCGGCCAAACCACGCAGCAGCCGTCGCCGGGCACGCTGGTGTTCGAACTCGATGGCCGGAACCTCCGGCTCGATGCCATGCAGGAAGGCGATGAGCTGTTCATTGTTTTTGGCGATGCTACCTCCGCCGCTGAAACCTATGCCGGCGGTCGGTTTCTACATACAGATAAACCGAAAGACAATGAAACGGTGATCCTCGATTTCAACAAAGCCTATAACCCGCCCTGCGTATTTACACCTTATGCCACCTGCCCGTTGCCGCCGAAGCAAAACCGGCTGCCGGTTGCTATTAAGGCGGGAGAGAAAGACTTTGCGCATCACTGACACACGCCGTTATCAGCAATTATTCTTTTTCTCCAGCTATAAATACCCAGGGATTTTTGTTGTCGGGCGCGGTAAACAAATCATCCGACTGCTCGCCGCCGTTTTGAAAAACGCCCTTTACGGGGTCGAACCAATAGTGAGGGAGGCCTGGGGGAAAGCGTTGAATACGCAAACTTCCTCCCTGCGGCAAATAAGAAACATAAAACCGCCCTTCGTTTGCCAGCAGCAGGTGACTGCCACCTGTCAGGTCGGTTCTTTTTTCCATATCGGTAAAGTCGAATCCTTCAAATGCTTTCGCGACAGCGCCTACATAGCGGCTGCCTTCAAATTGCAGCGCATCCTGCCAGTTGAAAGGCGCATCGGTCCACGGTTCCCAGCCCTGCTCCTGCGCGGTTATTTTCCACTGCCATAAGGTAGCAGCGCCATAAACAACACCCATGGTGCCGCCGTGCATCAACTGGTTCCAGGCATCTTCTCCCTGCCACCAGCCGATGCCGTATTTGCCTTCGTTCATTCTTTCGTAGGTCGGTTCGCCATTCATCGCCGCTTTGACCGGCTTGTTTTCATACATCCTTTCCACTTTGTGGTAAAGATGTTTTCCGTCATGACCGGTTTGCGCCCATTGAAAATCGAGCCACTGGTCGGCCTGGTGCTTTCGGTTGTAGTGAAAGCAATGACTGCTGTCGTTGACGGCCCAGGCAGCCAGGAAGTCGTCGCAGGGATTGTAATGCAGGCCAACGGGTTGCTGGTAGGCATCCCATTTTTCGAACATTTCTCCGGCGGGTACTACGCCGGGCGCATCGCCGTTGCCATCGAGGCTGATCAGCCAACAGGCGGGCCGGGCGACATTTTTAACAATCCATGCTTTTGTAAACGGTTATTGCCTCTATACGGTGCGCTGCTAAATTGCCCGCTTTGTAACGACAGCCCCTTATCGCTTATGGTACTGTAGGTGGTCCACCGCCATTCGTTGCCGCTGTCGGGTACGGCAAACCGGATGCGCCAGTTGTTGCCGCCATCCCAAAACGCGGGACGCAAAATGCTATCGCCCTTTTCATTGCTGAAAACGGCCCATACTTCCTGGTCGGTATAAGGATTGTTATACGAATTCAAGGCCTGCAGCCTGATCTCCGCTACCGACCATTGCTCGTACTGCACGGTGCTGGTATTACCGCAGCCGGCCAATAGCAGCGCCAGCCATCCTATTACCATTAAACGAACCAGCATGGCCGTTAACGTGGGTCGATGCCGTTGAAAGTATTACCCTGGCTTATATCGCCGGTTTCAAATCCTTTTTTGAACCAGTACACCCGCTGTGCCGAAGTACCGTGTGTAAACGCATCGGGCATAACGGTGCCCGTCGCCATTTTCTGCAGGCGGTCGTCGCCGATGGCATTGGCGGCATTGAGCGCTTCGTCGATATCGCCCGGTTCAAGAATGTTCTTCATTTTCTGTGCATGGTGCGCCCATACGCCGGCGAGAAAATCGGCCTGGAGCTCGAGCGCCACCGACAATTTATTACCCTCGGCCTCGCTCATGCGTGCGCGCATCTGCGATACCTTGCGCGAAGTGCCGTTCAGGGTTTGAATATGGTGGCCCACTTCATGCGCCACTACATAGGCCATGGCAAAATCGCCCGGTGCATTCAGTTTGTTCTGCATCTCCTCATAAAAGGAAAGATCGATGTACAGCTTCTGGTCGCCCGGGCAATAAAAAGGACCGCTGGCAGCGCTGGCATTGCCGCAGGCCGACTGTACGGCGCCCCTGAACAATACCAGGGTCGGTGCGGGATATTGCTGTCCCTGTTCGGCAAATAATTTGCTCCATACATCTTCGGTATCGGCCAGCACCACTTTTACGAAGCTGGCCCGTTTATCGTCTTCCCGCTGTTCGGCCTCGCTCATTTGCTGTTGCGGCACGCCGGCGCCGCCGCTGCTT